>JAODBQ010000655.1 GCA_025464045.1 Ilumatobacteraceae bacterium | reverse complement strand
ACGATCATCATCTTGCCCATCATCACGAGAGGGCCGATGACGTTGTAAGCGTTGGAGTCGAAGTCGAGGAACCACGGGATGGTCCAGCCACCGAGGAAGAGCACCGACGCGATGAGCGAGAAGATGCCCATGGTCGCGAACTCGCCGATGAAGAACAACAGGAACCGCAGGCCCGAGTACTCGGTGAGGTAGCCGGCGACGAGCTCGCTCTCGGCGATGGGCATGTCGAACGGGGTCTGGGTGAGCTCGGCCTGCACCGCGATCATGAACACCACGAAGCCGACCATCTGGGTGAACAGGTACGGGTTGCCGAGGCCGTTCCAACCGAAGATCGCCGCGTGCTCGCTGTTCTGGCGCCACACGATCTGCTGCATGTTCATCGTGCCGGCCTGGATGACCACGCCGACCGCGGCGAGCACCATCGGCAGCTCGTAGGCGATCAGCTGACCGGCGGCGCGCAGGCCGCCGAGCAGCGAGTACTTGTTGGCGCTGCTCCATCCGGCGACGAGGATGCCGAGCGTGGAGATGCTGCTGACGGCGAGCATGTAGAACACGCCGGCGTCGAAGTTGGTGAAGTACGCGGCCGGGCCGAACGGCACGACCGCGACGAGCAGGAACGTGCTGACCAGGACGACCAGCGGAGCGACCTTGAAGATCCGCTTGTCCGCCTGGGTCGGGTAGAGGTCTTCCTTCTGCAGCCACTTGCCGACCTCGGCGAACAGCTGCATCGAGCCGTACGGGCCGGCTTCCATCGGCCCGAGCCGGCTCTGCATGAAGCTCATCATCTTGAACAGGAACAGGTAGACGATCGTGCCGGCCGGCAGCAGCACGGCGACGGTGCCACCGAGCACGCGCAGGAGCGACTGACCCCAGTAGGGGATGTTGACGGCGAACATCATCGGTCGATGTCGCCCAGGATGAAGTAGAGCGACGCCAAGATCGTGATCACGTCGGGAACGTAGACACCGCGCAGCACCCACGGCACCACCGAGATGTTGTTGAAGCTGGCGCTGCGGATCTTCACCCGGAACGGGCCGAGGTCGCCCTTGCTGACGACGTAGTAGCCCATCTCACCGAGCGGGTTCTCCGTGGACACCCACGCTTCGCCCTCGGGCACCTTGATGATGCGCGGCACCTTCGCCATGATCGGCCCCGCCGGGATGCCGTCGAGCAGCTGCTCGACGATCTTCGTGGCCTCGCGCGTCTCCTGCAGGCGCACCCAGCAACGGGCGAAGCTGTCGCCGTCCGGGTGGGTCCAGACGTTGAAGTCGACCTTGTCGTAGGCGAGCGGCAGCCGCTGATCGCGGCGCAGGTCCCAGTCGACGCCGCTGGCGCGCAGGTTGGCGCCGGACAGGCCGTACTGCAGGGCGACCTCCCGCGGGATGACGCCGACGCCGCGGGTGCGCGTCTGGAAGACGACGTTGCCGAAGAGCAGGTCCTCGACCTCGTCACAGAAGTTGCGCAGCCGCTTCATCACGTGGCGGGTCTCGTC
This sequence comes from Ilumatobacteraceae bacterium, assembly GCA_025464045.1. Lineage (GTDB taxonomy): Bacteria > Actinomycetota > Acidimicrobiia > Acidimicrobiales > Ilumatobacteraceae > JAODBQ01. Next base: position 1,096 of record JAODBQ010000655.1, on the reverse strand, counting down.
GATCCAGCCCGCCGGCAGATCGTCCTTCAACCCGCCGATGCGGTCGAAGTTGGGGTGGAACCGGCCACCGGTCGCCGACTCGATCAGGTTGAGCACGTACTCGCGGTCGCGGAAGGCGTAGAAGACCGGCGTGACCGCGCCCATCTGCGCCCCGAGGTCGCCGAGGAACAGCGAGATGTTGGCGATGCGGCTGAGCTCGAACAGGATCGTGCGGATCCACTGGGCGCGCGGCGGCGCCTCGATGTCCATCAGCTTCTCCGCGGCGAGGATGAACGGCACCTCGTTGGCGAAGCTGCCCAGCCAGTCGATCCGGTTGACCAGCGTGGTCACCTGCGGGAACGTGCGCACCTCGGTGAGCTTCTCGTAACCGCGGTGCATGTAGCCGGCCGACGGCTCGGCCCACACCACCTGCTCGCCGTCGAGGCGGACGATGATCCGCAACGTGCCGTGCGTGGCCGGGTGCTGCGGGCCGATGTTGAGGGTCATCCCCTCGGTCTCGAGCTCGACGTTCAAGCGGGCGTCGGCGGCCTGTGCGGCGATGTAGCTGAGCTTGCTGCGTTCGCTGAGATCGGTCATGCGCGGAGCCTCCGACCGGTCGGCCGAGTGAGCGCCAGCGAACCGGACGACGATGGGGTGCGGGGGCGCAGCCCCCGGATGAGAACGGTCATGCCGGCGCCTCCGCTTCGTCCGCTTCGTCCGCTTCGTCCTCGCCGGGGAGCGGCTCGACGTCGACGATGCCGGGCCACGGCTTGACGATCCGCGACAGCAAGGGGAAGTCCTTGCGCAGCGGATAGCCCTCGAAGTCCGAGGGGAGGTACATGTTGCGCAGGTCGTTGTGGCCGGCGAAGACGATCCCGAACATCTCGAAGGTCTCCCGCTCGTGCCAGCCGGCTCCGGCGAAGGCGTCGGTGAGAGTGTCCAGCGTTGGCTCAGCGAGCGGGACGTGGGTCCGGATCAGCAGCCCATGTCGTTGCTCGACCGAACAGAGATTGCACACGACCTCAAAGCCCTCGGCCAATTCGTCGTCGCCTCTGAGCCTTTCGAAGTACAGGCAGCGCAGCAGTTCACGGGCTGTCGTCACCGCTTCGACCCACCG
>JAODBQ010000637.1 GCA_025464045.1 Ilumatobacteraceae bacterium | reverse complement strand
TCAGCAACATGCTCGAGCTCTACGCCATCGTGTTGATCCCGTTCGCGATGCTGTTCACGTTCGGGAAGATGATCAACGACAAACGACAAGCCCGACTGTTGCTGGTCGTCATGGCGGGGATCCTGGTCGTGTTCGCGAGCTTCTCGATCTTCGCGGAGCAGAACGGCAACCCGAAGCTGACGTCGCTGGGCGTCGACCAGTCGCTGTCCGTCACGCAGTCCGGCGGGAACATGGAGGGCAAGGAGGTCCGCATCGGCGCCACCGACTGCGGGCTGTGGGCCGGCCTGACGACGGGCACGTCGAACGGCTCGGTGGACTGCATGCACGACTCGTTCACGCCGCTCGGCGGGTTGTCGCCGATGTTCCACATGATGCTCGGCGAAGTGTCCCCAGGCGGCGTCGGTGTCGGCTTGATGGGCATGCTCCACTTCGCCCTGTTGGCGGTGTTCATCGCCGGGCTGATGGTCGGACGAACGCCGGAGTACCTCGGCAAGAAGATCCAGGCCGCCGAGATGAAGCTCGTCACGCTGTTCATCCTCGCCATGCCGATCGCATTGCTCGGTTTCGCCGCGGCGGCGGTGATGCTGAAATCCGCGGCCACCTACCAACCGGGCACGCACGGTTTGTCGGAAGTGCTCTACAACTACGCGTCCGCGGCCAACAACAACGGTTCTGCGTTCGCCTACCAAGGCACCGGTACCCAGTGGTACACGATCACCCAAGGTATTGCGATGTTGATCGGCCGGTTCTTCCTGATCATCCCCGCACTCGCCGTCGGCGGATCGTTGGCCGCGAAGCCGAGGGTGCCGACCACGAGCGGCACGCTGCCGACGCACACCGGGCTGTTCGGCTTCCTCGTCGTCGGTGTCGTGATCATCGTCGCCGGCCTGACCTTCTTCCCCGCACTGGCCCTTGGCCCGATTCTCGAACACCTCTCGATCTAGGGACACGCGAACCCCATGGCTGCAACACTGCACACCCCTCCCCCCGAGTCGCAGGCACCACGCCCGCCGAAGGTCCGCACCAAGCAGTCGGCTTCGAAGGGCATCTTCGACCCGTCGATCGTCAAGTCAGCGACGCTCGACTCGTTCAAGAAGCTCAACCCACGCGGGATGATGCGCAACCCGGTGATGTTCATCGTCGAGGTCGGCTCCGTGCTGACCACGATCCTCTTCTTCCGCGACCTCGGCAGCAGCACTGGGCAGCAGAACGCGTTCGCCGGCTTGGTGGCGGCGTTCCTGTGGTTCACCGTGCTGTTCGCCAACTTCGCCGAAGCGATGGCCGAAGGGCGCGGCAAGGCCCAGGCTGCCGCGCTGCGAGCCACACGCGCCGACACGATCGCCAGAGTTCGCCGGTCCGACGGCATCATCGAGGAGCGCTCCTCGGCGCTCCTCCAGGTCGGCGATCTCTGCGTCGTGACAGCCGGTGAGGTGATCCCCGGCGACGGCGACATCGTCGAAGGGATCGCCACCGTCGACGAATCGGCCATCACCGGCGAATCGGCGCCCGTGATCCGAGAGTCGGGCGGAGACCGTTCCGCGGTCACCGGCGGCACCCGCGTGCTCTCCGACGAGATCGTCGTCAGGATCACCGCGAAACCTGGTGAGACGTTCTTGGACCGGATGATCGCCCTCGTCGAGGGCGCCGACCGCCAGAAGACGCCGAACGAGATCGCGCTGTCGATCCTGTTGTCAGGACTGACGATCATCTTCCTGCTCGCCGTCGTGACGCTCCAACCGTTCGCGATCTACTCCGGCGCCGAACAGACGATCATCGTCCTCGTCGCCCTGCTGGTGTGCCTGATCCCCACCACCATCGGCGGGCTGCTCTCCGCCATCGGCATTGCCGGCATGGACCGCCTCGTGCAGCGCAACGTCCTGGCGATGTCCGGCCGTGCCGTCGAGGCCGCCGGCGACGTCACCACGCTGCTCCTCGACAAGACCGGCACGATCACCTATGGCTCGCGGCAGGCGGCCGAGTTCATCCCCGTCCACGACGTGACCGAGACCGAGGTCGCCGAAGGGGCACTCGTCTCCTCGCTCGCCGACGAAACCCCGGAAGGGCGCTCGATCGTCGAGCTCGCGATCCGCGAGTTCGAACTCGAAGCGATCGACGACCCCGGCGCCGTGCTCGTGCCGTTCACCGCCCAGACCCGGATGTCCGGCATGGACCTCACCAACGGGCGCACCGTCCGCAAGGGCGCCGCCGACTCCGTTCGCCGGTTCGTCGAGGCCGAAGGCGGCCACGTCCCGCTCGAGCTGCTGCCGATCGTCGAGAGCGTCTCGCGCGACGGCGCCACGCCACTCGTCGTGATCGACCAGAATCCCGCCGCCGGCAATCAGACGTGGCGGGTGCTCGGCGTGATCCGGCTCAAGGACACCGTCAAGCCCGGCATGGCCGAGCGCTTCGACGAGCTCCGCACGATGGGCATCCGCACCGTGATGATCACCGGTGACAACCCACTCACCGCCGCCGCCATCGCCGCCGAAGCCGGAGTCGACGACTTCCTCGCCGAAGCCACCCCCGAAGACAAGATGGCGCTGATCAAGCGCGAGCAGGCCGGCGGCAACCTCGTCGCGATGACGGGCGACGGCACCAACGACGCCCCCGCGCTGGCCCAGGCCGACGTCGGAGTGGCCATGAACACCGGCACCCAAGCAGCCAAGGAAGCGGGGAACATGGTCGACCTCGACTCCAACCCGACGAAGCTGATCGAGATCGTCGAAGTCGGCAAGCAACTCCTCATCACCCGGGGTTCGTTGACCACGTTCTCGATCGCCAACGACGTCGCCAAGTACTTCGCGATCATCCCGGCGATGTTCTCCGGCGTCCTGCCGGTGCTCGACAAGCTCAACGTGATGCACCTCGACAGCCCCAGCTCGGCGATCCTCTCGGCTGTCATCTTCAACGCGCTGATCATCATCGCCCTGGTGCCGCTCGCCCTGCGAGGCGTCAAGTTCCGGGCCGAGGCGGCCTCGCAGGTGCTCCGCCGCAACCTCCTCGTCTACGGGCTCGGCGGCGTCATCGCCCCGTTCGTCGGGATCAAGATCATCGACCTCATCGTCTCGGCACTAGGAGTCAAGTGATGCGTACGTTCATCCGCCAACTGTGGCCGGCTGTGCTGATCCTCGCCGTGTTCACCGTGCTCACCGGCGTCGCCTACCCCCTCGTAGCCACCGCGATCGGCCAGGCGGCGTTCCACGACAAGGCCAATGGCCAGCTGATCAAGGTCGACGGCGTCGTCGTCGGCAGCAAGTTGATCGGTCAGAACTTCACCGCCCCGGAGTACTTCCACCCGCGGCCATCCGCTGCGGGCGTCAACGGCTACGACGGATCTGCCAGCTCCGGCTCGAACCTCGGCCCGCTCAACCCCGACTTCCTCGCCGCCGTCGCCGATCGCGTCGCTGCGTACCGCACGGAGAACGGGCTCGCGGCCGACGCGCTGGTACCAGTCGATGCCGTCACCGCTTCGGGCTCGGGTCTCGACCCGGAGATCTCCATCGCCAACGCGAGGATCCAAGCCGCCCGAGTCGCCACTGCACGTGGACTCGCGGGCACCGTCGTCGACGCCTTGATCCGCACGTACACCGACGGGCCGCGGTTCGGCGTCATGGGAGAAGCCGGCGTCAACGTCCTCGAGCTCAACCTCGCCCTCGACCGCCTCGCCTCCCGATGACCGTGACCGACACCCCCCGCCCGCAGCAGCCGGTCGAGCGCCGCTCGCGGTCGCTCGCGGACCGCTCGATCCTCGTGCCGGCGGCGATCGAGTCGCTGCGCAAGCTCGACCCACGCGTTCAGGTCCGCAACCCCGGGATGTTCGTCGTCGAGATCGGCGCGCTGATCACGACGGTCGCGTGGCTGATCCAGCTCTTCGGCGGCGCGCCGCTGGGCGGCGGCCACGAGCCGGCGTGGTTCACGTTC
>JAODBQ010000064.1 GCA_025464045.1 Ilumatobacteraceae bacterium | reverse complement strand
GATCACCACCGAGTTGGACGAGCGCAAGGCCGAGATGGCGGCCGTGAACCTCGCCGAGGCGGAGTTGGCCGACATCGTCGAGCTGCGCGTCGGTGACGCCCTTGAGACGCTGGCCGAGACCCCCGCCCCGGTTGATCTGCTGTTCCTCGATGGCTGGAACGACCTCTACCTGGATGTCCTTGACCTGGTCGAGCCGCGCCTGCGCGCGGGCGCCCTGGTCATCGCCGACCTCAGTCCCGACGATCCTGCATGCGACGCCTACCGTGCCCGCCTGGACGATCCGGCCAGCGGCTATGCGACGACCACCGTGCCGCTCGACGCGGGCGTTGTCGTGTCGGTACGCCTCGCGCCTGCCTGACCGCGCTCGCTCGGGCAGTCCCGTTCCTCTGCCGCGATTGCGGGGAGTCGGTCGCAGGCAAACAGCGTGCTACCGCTTCGGACCAGGGAGCAGCGCTGGCTGACGCCCGCAGCGTATGGAGGGCAACGGGCGTCAGGCGATGCGTTGACCGGGGACGTGCGGCTTGTCCTTTCCGCGTGACCGCCGCCACGACGACGGGCTTGGGAAACGGGTATCTCTATGCGCAGGGTCGTTGCGCGATGGGAGGACGGCGCGCTGAAACGGGATCTCAGCGACCGTCGCCGCCCACTCACGGAGCGTCCCGGACGATTCCTGGGATCTCGACCCATCACAAATCGATGCACCGGGGATGGCCGCGCATCCTCGTGCTGAACCGCCCGGGCGCCGACGCCCGCCGCACCCGACGGCGACTCTAACCCGACCACTTACCCGGCGATCAACCCGCCGCGCTACCTGACAACGTCACGGGGCCTGGCCGTCTACTACACCTACTGAGCCGCCACCAGCGGCGGCGGGGCTGGGCCATCCGTCTAGCCCCGCTGTGTTCGCCGCTTCGCGCCGTCGATCACCCAGACCACAACCTGTCCTGGACCACCCTTGTGGAGGGGCTCACTCATGCGGTCCATTTCCGCCGTCGGCTCGACGGCGTACAGCACCTTCGGCGTGACGTCGACGTCGGCCGTCGACACCTCATCGCTCGGGAACTACGGCTGGCAAAAGCTTACCGCCGACGACTGGAACATCATGTCGGCGATGACCGGGACCGACGTCCGCGCTCAGCTGGCCGACCTCAAGCCCGGCGAAGTTCCGCTGCTGCCCTCCATGGCGGCCGACCTCCTTGACGCCCGCAACAGCGGCAGCGTCCCCAACGGCCAGAACTTGTCACCGCAGTTCTTCAAAGGCCGACTCGACGCCGCGGGCGACATGATGGACTCCGGCGACCGCCAGCAGCTCGAGCGTGCCTACGCCTACACCACCCGGCGCGACGCCACCTACATCGACAGCCGCGCCGGACGCCTCAACGTCTACGGCTAGCCACGCCCTCAGCGCCAACCGCTTGCCGGGTCAAGCAGCCCCGAGGCGTCTTTGTGGAAGCCATTCAGTGTCCGGACGACCAATGCCGAGACAGGGCGGTACGTGAATCAACGAAGAACTTCTTGCTGCGCCACGCGGATGGCTGAAGGCCGCCGGACCGACTGCTGGCCTCGAGCGCATCTGCCGAGGCCGAAGGCGCCGTTCGAGCTCTTCAATGGCTCGCGCCGGCGACGCTGGTGCTATCTCTACGGCAATCCAGCGCGCAGGAGTCGTCATGATGCTGCGACCCTCGGCATACGCCTCGGGGACGTCGCGTGTCAGCAGGCGACGATGACGTGAAACGGCAGGTTGGCTGAGGCTCCCGACGCGTCGTACGTCTGCACCCCAACGGCGCCTGCGTGGTCGCTGACCGTGACGCGACCGGCCGGGGCCACGTACCCATCCGTCGTGCCGAGCGTTGCGGTGTACGCGCAGCCGCTCACCGACTCGGTGAAGCCCACGATGTACGTGCCGATCGCCGTGTCGCTACGACGGCCCAGTCGTCGGCCGTAAGCCCCTCCCACAGCGACAAGCTGCTGGCGCTGATGGCGCTCGACCTCCGCGGTCAGGCCGACGGACGCCTCTGGGCCGACCGCCTGCGCGAACGCACGTACCTACTCGGCGGACGCCCGCCCGAGCAGCGGCCCCACGACGACGCCCGTGGCGTCGCCTCGCTCACCGCCTAACGGCGCCGCCGCGCCTGGAGCACCGCGTCCTACCCGCCGCGGCTGCGGGCCATCGTGTCCGCGACTTGGAGCACGAGCGCCGCCTTCTCGTCGGCGCTGCGATGGTCGCCCGGGTGGAAGTGCATCGTGAGCGTGTAGCCGTTCCCTTCCTCGTTCCACACAGCGACCGTGTGACCCCCGTGGACACCGCCGTTGGGGTACGGCGCCGCGGTGAGCACCAGACCCGCGTGCCCGGCGACCCGCGCCCGACGCACGACCCGCAGACGGACGTACTGCTGGTCCTTCGCGGATTGACCGGGCTTCAGCGGCTTGGTCCCCACGAGGCCGAGGTCGGGCTCAAGCGGGACACGTGCTGGCCAGCGGCGGCTACGTGTCTCCAGCGGCCATCGGCCGCAACGCCCACCAGCCAGGATGTGGAACGGGTCATCGGACCCGGACGGCCGCGTCTCCAGGTCGAGGAGGTACTGGCATCGGCCGATGCGCAGCGTGCGATGGTTGACAACCCATCGCCCCGCCGGCAGCCGCTGCGGGCACAGCACGGGCACCCGCCGTGACGGGGCAAGGGCCTCGCACCGTCCGATCACGCGGCGAGGCGCAGCCACCACTCTCGGTGCCGGCTCGGAGCCGCTGTCGTTGGACGCGCCGGCCGACGGCCGTACATCCGTGCCGATCCTCGGCGGAGAGGCACCGGTGCTCGCACCGCCGCACCCAGACACGGCCACGACCACGGCCAGGAAGACGTGCCGCCGGTGCCTCATCTGTCGATCTTATGCAGGGACGCTGCGCGGCGTCGAGCACGGACATCAAGCACCGATCGGTGGCCTGGCCCAGCGCACGGTGACCTCCGGCTCCCGACAGGACAACACGCGTCGTGTCACAACTTGAGGCGTCTGCGCACCTCTATAGGAAGATCCTATGTCGCTGACCTCCGATGAGATCGCTGAGCTGTATCGCCAAGGGGCACGCCGCCTGACCGGGTTCTTTGTGCGCCGTACCTACGATCCCGAAATCGCCCTTGACTTGGTGGCCGAGACGTTCGCGGCGGTCGTGCGTGATCGTCGGCAGTTTCGCGGAACCGCCGAGGAGGCCGCCGTGGCATAGATCTACGGCACCGCGCTCAACCTGCTCAACGGTTGGTACCGCAGCGGCGACGTTGAGCGTCGGGCGATGATCCGGCTCGGCATCGAGCGACCAGAGGTCGACGAAGCCGACCTCGAACGGCTGGTGGAACTTGGGGGCTTGGCTGACGTGCGCGACCGGGTGGCCCGCGAACTGCGGGCGCTGCCCGACGACCAGCGAGCGGCGGTGGAACTACGTGTGGTCAGGGAGCGCTCCTACGAACATGTCGCCGTCGCGCTGGGGATTACGCAACAGACCGCCCGCGCCCGGGTATCGCGTGGACTGCGTGCGCTGTCTGCCGCGCTCGACGACACGGAGGTGCGCGCCGATGCCTGAATGGAGCCCGTCGTTTCCAGACCTTCCGCCGCTGGATGACATCGGCAGGCAGATCGACGACG
>JAODBQ010000595.1 GCA_025464045.1 Ilumatobacteraceae bacterium | reverse complement strand
AGTGACCTGCCCGAGCTGATCCCGGGCGTCATCGAGTCGTTCGGCGCGTGAGCGGGAGGGGGACGCGACCGTGAGCACGGCGGTGAGCGCCGCAACCGCAGCCGGTGCCCGCTGGGCGTGGGCGGAGGTGGATCTCGATGCGGTCGCCGACAACATCCGCACGCTCCGCGCGGCGGCTGCGCCGAGCGCGGTGTGGGCGGTCGTCAAGGCGAACGGCTACGGCCACGGCGCGGTGCCCGTCGCCAGGGCCGCGCTCGCCGCCGGCGCTGCCGGGCTCTGCGTCGCACTCGTCCAGGAGGGTGTCGAGCTGCGCGAGGCCGGCATCGGCGGGCGGATCCTCGTGCTCAGCGAGCAACCGCCCGAGCTCCTCGCGATCGCGGTCGCACACGACCTCGAGCTCACCGTGTACACCGTCACGCAGCTCGCGGACCTCGCCGCCGGCGGCGCGCACGCCCATCCCGTGCACCTCAAGATCGACACCGGGATGCGTCGCGTCGGTGCGCCGCCGGAGGAGGCCGTGCCGCTCGCCGCGGCAATCGCCCGCTCCGACGCGGTCGTGCTGGCCGGCGTCCTCACCCACCTCGCGCTCGCCGACGAGCCCGACGATCCCTACACGGACGACCAGCTCGCGCGCTTCGCCGCCGTGCTCGCCGACCTCGCCGCCGCAGGGCACGCCGCGCCGCTGATCCACGCCGCGAACTCCGCAGGGTTGCTCGCCCACCCGGGGGCGCGCCGCTCGTTCGTGCGCGCCGGCATCGCCGTGTACGGCATCTCGCCGGGACCAGGCGTCGATGTGCTGGCCACCGGGCTCCGTCCGGCGATGTCGCTGCACGCGAAGGTCTCGTTCGTCAAGCGGGTGCGCACCGGCGAGCGCCTGTCGTACGGTTTGCGTCACCAGTTCGCGGCCGACACGAGCGTGGCGACGTTGCCGATCGGCTATGCCGACGGTGTGCCCCGGCGGCTGCACGCGGTGGGCGGCGAGGTGCTGATCGGCGGGGTCCGGCGCCCGATGGTCGGCGCGATCACCATGGATCAGATGATGGTCGACTGCGGCGACGACCCGGTCGGCGTCGGCGACCAGGCGGTCCTCATCGGTCGCCAGGGCGCGGAGCACATCACCGCCGACGAGTGGGCGCATCGGCTCGACACGATCGCCTACGAGATCGTCTGCGGGATCTCTCCGCGCATCGAGCGCCGCTACCGCCCGGCCGTCGCACCTGCAGGCAACCTCTAACATGGCGCCGCCATGTTGCAGGTTCGAACCAGGTCGCTCGCGCAGACCCACGCCGTCGCCGCAGCCATCGCCCGGCTGTCGCGCAGTGGCGACCTGCTCGTCCTCGCCGGCGAGATGGGCGCCGGGAAGACGGCCTTCGCCCAGGGGTTCGGAGCGGCGCTCGGGGTGACCGAGCCGATCACCTCGCCGACCTTCAACCTCGTGCACAGCTATCCGGCCGGTCGCATCACCCTGCACCACGCCGACGTCTACCGGTTGACGACGCAGAACGAGGTCGCCGACCTCGCGCTCGGCGAGCTGGCCGAGGACCGTGGGATCGTGCTGGTCGAGTGGGGCGACGTCGTCGCCGCGGTGCTCGGCGATCATCTCGCGATCCGCCTCGAGGCGGTGCCCGACGACGTGCCCGAGACCGACGAGACCGACGAGGGCGGCGACGCCGACGCGACCGCGTCGGTCGGCGAGCCCGTCGGAGAGGCCGCCGCCTCCGACCCGGACGAGATCGTCGACGAGCCACGCGCACTGACCATCACCGGCGTCGGTCGCGGATGGGCGACGCGCTGGTCCGCGCTCGAGGCGGCGCTGGGGGAGTGGGCGGCGTGCTGATCCTGGGCATCGAGACCGCCACCGCGCAGGTCAGCGTCGCGATCGGCGGGCACGAGGGCGTGCTCGGGCTGTTCGAGGTCTGTCGCGGCCGACGCCACGCCGAGACCCTGATCCCTGCGATCGAGTTCGTCTGCCGCCAGGCCGAGATCGATCTCGACGAGATCAGCGCGGTGGCCGTCGACGTCGGGCCCGGGCTGGTCACCGGGATGCGCGTCGGACTCGCCGCGGGCAAGGCGATCGCCCAGGCGCGTCGGGTGCCGATGATCGGGATCAGCTCGCTCGACCTGCTCGCGTTCCCGCTCCGCCACGGCGGACGACCCGTCGCGGCGATCATCGACGCGCGCAAGGGCGAGGTGTTCTGGGCCTGCTACCTGCCGGTGCCGGGTGGCGTGCAGCGGATCAGCGAACCGGCGGTCGGCTCGATCGACGACCTCGTCGCCGACCTCATGGCTCGCGGGAACGACATGCTGTTCGTCGGCGACGGTGCGCTGCGCTACCGGGAGCAGCTCGCGGAGTGGCTCCGCGGTGACTTCGCCGAGCAGTTCCTCGCCCATCCGTCGTCGGCGCCGCTCGTGCAGCTGGCGCACGCCAAGGCGCTGCGCGAGGAGTGGGTCAACCCGTGGGAGATCCAGCCGCTCTACCTGCGCGCACCGGATGCGGAGATCAACTGGTCGACCAGGCGCACGGCTGCGGGGACGGGGGGCGCCTGATGAGCATGCTCTCGCGCCTGCTCCGTCGCGACGACGGCGATGATGACGCGTCGATCGTGATCGTGCCGATGCACCGCAAGCACATCGCCGAGATCATGCCGATCGAGGACGGCTCGTACCCGCGCCCATGGACGTCCGGGGTGTTCACGAGCGAGCTGGAGATGGCCCGCCGTGGCGAGCGCACGTACCTCGTCGCCAAGCGCGGCGGCCGGCTGGTCGGGTACGCGGGCACGATGTACGTGGTCGGCGACGCGCACGTCACGAACATCGTGGTGAAGCCGTCCGAGCAGCGCCGTGGCATCGCCACGCGCCTGCTGGCCGAGCTCGCATGGGCGGCGCGCGATCGCGGCTGCGTGGCGATGACGCTGGAGGTGCGGGTCAGCAACACCGGGGCGCAGGGTCTGTACCGCACGTTCGGGTTCGTGCCAGCCGGTGTGCGCCAGCGGTACTACGAGAACACCGAGGACGCGATCGTGATGTGGTGCCACGACATCGACGGCACGGAGTACAAGGCGCGCCTGCGCCAGCTGTGCCCCGAGGCGGCACGATGACCATGTCGGCCGATGCCGCCCCCACCGCGTCCGTCGGCTCGTCGAAGGTGGTGCTCGTCGACTCCTCGACCGTCGTGCTCGGCATCGAGACCAGCTGCGACGAGACGGCGGCGGCGTTGGTGATGGGCGGCGACGACGTGCTGTCCAGCGTGGTCAGCACGCAGGTCGACCTGCATGCCCAGTACGGCGGGGTGGTGCCGGAGATCGCCTCGCGTGCGCACCTCGAACTGCTCAACCCGATCATCGCCAGGGCGATCGTCGAGGCCGGCGTGCCCGAGCAACGGATCGACGCGGTCGCGTGCACGGTCGGTCCCGGGCTGATCGGTGCGTTGCTCGTCGGCGTGTCCGCGGCGAAGGCGCTCGCGCTGGTGTGGGACGTGCCGTTCATCGGCGTCAACCACCACGAGGCGCACCTCTACTCGGCGTTCCTCGAGGACCCGACGCTCGAGTTCCCGCTCGTCGCGCTGATCGTCTCCGGCGGCCACACGATGCTGATCGAGATGCAGGGCCACGGTCGCTACCGCCTGCTCGGGCGCACGATCGACGACGCGGCCGGTGAGGCGTTCGACAAGGTCGCGCGGTTCCTCGACCTCGGGTACCCGGGCGGACCGGCGATCGACCGCGTCGCGCTGCACGGAGATCCGGAGGCGATCCGGTTCCCGCGGGCGATGCTGCACGACGGCCTCGACTTCAGCTTCAGCGGTGTGAAGACGTCGGTGATCAACCACGTCCGCAAGCATCCCGACGTGTCTGCGGCTGATGTCGCGGCCTCGTTCCAGGCGGCGGTCGTCGACGTGCTCGTCGCCAAGGCGCGCCGCGCCGCCGATCAGGTGGGGGCGAAGGGTCTCGTGCTCGGCGGCGGCGTTGCCGCCAACTCGTTGCTGCGCGAGCAGTTCCTCGCCGCTTGCGTCGACGACGGCCGCCACGGGTTCCTCCCCAGCCGGGCGATGTGCACCGACAACGCGGCGATGATCGCCTCCGCCGGCTGGCACCGGTTGCGCAGCGACGGTCCCACGCCCCTCGATGCCGGCGCCGTCCCCAACCTCCGCCTCGACTTCCTGCCCTGATCGCGTCGCGGCCGGCCGAGGGCGAGGCGCGGTGGGGTGCCGCTACCGTTGCGGGATGCGGATCGGAGGGATCGAGCTCGTCGCGCCGGTGGTGCTGGCGCCGATGGCGGGCGTCACGAACGCGCCGTTCCGCGCCGTCTGCCGTGAGCTCGCGCCGGGCCTCGTCTACGTGAACGAGATGGTGATGGCCACGGCGCTGGTGCACGGCAACGCCAAGTCGGAGCGGATGATCACCTTCGACCCGGGCGAATCTCCGCGCAGCCTGCAGCTCTACGGCAGTGATCCGGTGATGATCGGCGAGGCCGTGCGCCGCCTCGGCGACGCCGGCCGGGCGGACCACGTCGACCTCAACTTCGGCTGTCCCGCCGCCAAGGTGACGCGCAAGGGCGGCGGTGCCGCTGTCCCTGCCAAGCCGCGCCTCCTGCGCGCGATCCTGCGCGCTGCCGTCGCGGCCGCCGAGCCGTACGGGATGCCGATCACCGCGAAGTTCCGCAAGGGCCTCTCCGACGACCTGTTGACGTTCCTCACCACCGGCCGCATCGCGGCCGAGGAAGGTGTCGCCGCGATCGCGCTGCATGCGCGCACCGTCGAGCAGCACTACGCCGGCCTCGCCGACTGGACGGCGATCGGTGAGCTCAAGGCCGCGGTGCCCGAGATCCCGGTGCTCGGCAACGGCGACATCTGGGAGGCGTCGGACGCGCTGGCGATGATGCGCGAGACCGGCTGCGACGGTGTCGTCATCGGTCGCGGATGCCTTGGTCGTCCGTGGTTGTTCGCGAACCTGATCGCGGTGCTGTCCGGTGGCAGCGCCGCGCCGTCGCCGCCGCTCGGCGTCGTCGCCACGACGATGGCCCACCACGCCCGCCTCCTCGCCGACCACATGACCGAGCCGTTGGCGATGCGCGACTTCCGCAAGCACACGGCGTGGTACCTCACCGGCTACCCCGTCGGTGGCGAGACCCGGCGTCGGTTCAGCAGCGTCTCGACCCTGGCCGAGCTCGACGACCTGCTCGGCGAGCTCGATCCAGCGATCA
>JAODBQ010000575.1 GCA_025464045.1 Ilumatobacteraceae bacterium | reverse complement strand
TCGCTCCCTGCGGGCGGAACTCGCCGCGCACCACCCGGTCCTCGGACTCGAGTGCCGTGAGCGCGCCGGCCACCCGCTCCGACGGCAGACTGAGCCGCCGCGCCACCTCGTCGGCCAGGAACGGGCTGTGGGTGCGGGCGTAGCGGGCGACCAACGACTCGAGCGGATGGGCGACCGGCTCGGTGAACGCGTGGGGGAGTCCGAGCGGCAGGTTGCAGCCGAGGGCGTCGCGGTAGCGGGCAGCGTCCTCGGCGGCGATCACCCGCTGCTCGCCGGCAACGGCGACCTCGATCGCCCGCCGCTCGCGCACCAGGTCCGCGATCCACGGCGCCGCATCGCCGTCGGCGCGCAGGTCGGCTTCGGCCGCGGACAGGTCGCCGACCTTGCGCAGCACGTCGTGGAGCTCGTCGGCGGACCGGGCGCGACGGGTGTCGGTGAGGCATTGCAGCTCCAACTCCACGTCGGCCAGCACGCCAGGGTCGAGCAGCTCGCGCAGCTCCTCGGCACCGAGCAGGTCGCGCAGCAGATCGCGGTCGAGCGAAAGCGCCGCAGCCCGACGCTCCGCGAGCGGCGCATCGCCCTCGTACATGTACGCCGCGATCCAGTTGAACAGCAGGCTCGACGCGAACGGCGAGGCCTTCGCCGTGTCGACGCTGACGACCCGCACGGCGCGGCTGCGCAGCTGGCCGAGGACCTCGCGCAGCGCGGGCAGGTCGAACACGTCCTGGAGGCACTCTCGCGATGTCTCCAGCAAGATCGGGAAGCTCGGGTACTTGGATGCCACCGAGAGCAGGTCCGCGGCGCGCTGACGTTGTTGCCACAGCGGCGTGCGCCGGTCCGGGCGGCGCCGTGGCAGCAGGAGCGCCCGTGCGGCGCACTCCCGGAACCTGGCGGAGAACAACGACGTCTGCGGCAAGGTGCTGACCACCAGCTCGTCGATGTCGTCCGGGTCGATGATCAGCTCGGCCAGCGGCACCTCGTCGGCGGATTCCGGCAGACGGAGCACGATGCCGTCGTCGCCCCACATCGTCTCCACCGGCATGTCGTAGCGGTCCATCAACCGACGCTCGATCGCCATCGCCCACGGCGCGTGCACGGGCGTGCCGAACGGACTGAGGATGCAGACCCGCCAGTCGCCGATCTCGTCGCGGAACCGCTCGACCACCACGGTGCGATCGTCCGGCACGACACCGGTGGCCTGCGCCTGCTCGGCGAGGTAGAGCAGCACGTTGTTGGCCGCGAACGCATCGAGTTGGTAGCGGTCGGTGAGCTCGGCGAGCGCCGTCGCCGTCGGCATCTCGCGCACCTCACGTTGGAACGCGCCGAGTGCCCGGCCGAGCTCGAGCGGTCGACCTGGACGGTCGCCGTGCCAGAACGGCATCTTGCCCGGCTCGCCCGGCGCGGGCGTCACGATGACCCGCTCGAACGTGATGTCCTCGATCCGCCACGTGGTGGCGCCGAGCAGGAACGTCTCGCCGGGACGGCTCTCGTAGACCATCTCCTCGTCGAGCTCGCCGACTCGGGCACCGTCGGGGAGGAACACACCGAACAGGCCCCGATCAGGGATGGTGCCGCCGCTGGTGACGGCCAGCCGCTTGGAGCCGTCGCGCGCACGCAGGGTGCCGGCGACACGGTCCCAGACCAGCCGCGGACGCAGCTCACTGAATTCCTCGCTCGGGTAGCGGCCGGCGAGCAGGTCGAGCACGTTGCCGAGCCGCTCGTCGCTCAGCTCGGCGAAGCACGCGCAGCGCCGGACGAGCGCGGCGAGGTCCGTCACCGGGCAATCCGGCGTCATCGCCACGTGGGCGACGATCTGCTGGGCGAGCACGTCGAGCGGGTTGCGCAGGAAGCGAGTGGATTCGATCATCCCGTCGATCATCCGCCGGGCGACGACCGTCGCCTCGAGCAGGTCGCCGCGATGCTTGGGATAGATCGAGCCCTTGCTCGGCTCGCCGACGGAGTGCCCGGCCCGGCCGATGCGCTGCAAGCCGCGCGAGACCGCGCCCGGCGACTCCACCTGGATGACCAGGTCGACGGCGCCCATGTCGATGCCGAGCTCCAACGAACTGGTGGCGACGATGGCCCGCAGCTCGCCGCGCTTGAGCTGGTCCTCGATGACGATCCGCTGCTCGCGCGCCAACGAGCCATGGTGGGCGCGGACCAGCTCTCCCGTCGGCGACTCGATGCCTTCCTCCTCGGCGAGCTCGTTGAGCTTGGCCGCCAAGCGTTCTGCCAGGCGTCGCGCGTTGCAGAAGATGATGGTGGTGCGGTGGGCGAGGACCTGCTGGAGGATCCGCGGGTAGATGCTCGGCCAGATGCTGCCACGGCTCGCCGCTGCCGGGGCACCGGGCACGGGCGACGGCGACGGCGCGGACTGCAGATCGCCCATGTCCTGCACGGGCACGACGACTTCGACCTCGAGCTGCTTGCGCACGCCGGCATCGACGATGGACACCGGGCGACGGCTGCCGTCGCTGCTGTGGCCGCCCAGGAAGTGGGCGACCTCCTCCAACGGCCGTTGGGTGGCCGACAGCCCGATCCGTTGCGGCGGGCGGACGGTGAGCTGCTCCAAGCGTTCCAGCGACAGCATCAGGTGAGCGCCACGCTTGGTGGTGGCCATCGCGTGGATCTCGTCGATGATCACCGTGTCGACGTTGACCAGCGTGTCGCGCACGTTGGACGTGAGCATCAGGTACAGGCTCTCCGGCGTGGTGATGAGCAGGTCGACCGGGCGCCGCGACAACCCCTGGCGGTCCTTCGGTGACGTGTCGCCCGTGCGCATCGCCACGGACGGCGCCCGGAACGGCACGCCGAGCCGTTCGGCGGCGAGCCCGATGCCCATCAGCGGGGCGCGCAGGTTCTTCTCCACATCGAAGGCGAGCGCGCGCAGCGGCGAGATGTAGAGGACCCGGGTGCGCGCCTTGGCGTCGGCCGCCTCCGTGGTGACCAGACGGTCGATGGAGGCGAGGAACGCGGTGAGCGTCTTGCCGCTGCCGGTGGGGGCGCAAACGAGCGTGTGTCGGCCCGCCGTGATCGCCGGCCAACCCTGCACCTGCGCCGCCGTCGGCACCGGGAATGAGGTCGCGAACCACTCCCGGACCGCCGGGGAGAACCCCTGGAGCACCGGATGATCAGCCACG
>JAODBQ010000550.1 GCA_025464045.1 Ilumatobacteraceae bacterium | reverse complement strand
TTCAAGTGATCCGCCAGGTAGGATTCCGATATGACGTCAGCTGCCCAGGTGCCGGGCGCAGTCCCCCCACAGGTCTGCCGCCGGGACGATCTTCGGCGGGTCCGTCGCGTGCTGGCGGCAGCGGGAGCTCTGATCGTCGGAGTGTCCGCCTGCTCGTCGAGCGCCGCCAGCCCCGCGCGGACGGGCGCCGCCTCCACGTCGCCCGCCGCGACGCCGGCGCTGCCTGCGCGGGACTCGCTGATCATCGCCACGAGCTTCGCGATCGACGATCTCGACCCGTTGAACAACGGCTTCTGGGCCCCCGAGTTCGGGTACGGCGACCTGCTGATGAGGCCGCTGCCGGGCGGCGAGCTCGAGCCATGGGTGCTCCGCTCGCTCGAACACACCGACCCGACGACGTGGACGCTGACGCTGCGCCCGGACGTCACGTTCGGCAACGGGACGTCGCTGGACGGCCCTGCACTCGCGGCATTGCTGACATGGCAGCTGGCCAACAACGAGGCGGTCAAGCCACTGCTCACGCACGCGACGGCCGTGTCCACCGGGCCGCTGACCGTCGAGCTGACGACCACCGCGCCGGCACCGAACGTACCGAGCCTGCTCGCCGACGAATCAGGCTTCAACCTGTTCGATCTGCCGACCTACCTGGCCCACCGCGACCACTCGGCCGAGCTCGTCGACGCCAAGATCTACGTCGGCCCGTACACGGTGACCGGCCTCGGCGCGGACGAGATGGACCTCGTCCCGACGCCGGGCTACTACGGCGGCACACCGGCGTTGAAGACCCTCACGGTGAAGTTCGTCCCGGATGCCGACGCCAGGATCAAGGCGGTGCAGACGGGCGAGGCCGACATCGCGCTCTACCCCCCGACCGCCGCAGCCCGTCAGCTGGCGAACCGCACCGACGCGTACTTCATCGAGGGCGCTCCCGGCACCGGGGTCGGCGGCCAGGAGCTGTACGTCAACCTGCGTACGCCGGCGATGAGCGACGTGCTGGTGCGTCAGGCGCTGCAACACGCGATCGACTACGGGCAGATCGCCGCGGAGGTGCTCAACGGTCTCTACGACGAAGCGATCGGCCTCTACCCGGCGTTCGAGCCGTACGCCCAGCACGATCTCGAGTTCGACCAGGTGAAGGCCGGGCAGCTGCTCGGTCAGGCGGGTTGGGTCGAACCAGCCGGCGGCGGCACGCGGACGAAGAACGGAACGGTGCTGTCGTTGACCGTGCTCACCTACCCACAGCAGCCGGACATCGGTGTCGTCGCGGTGGCCGTGCAGGCCCAGCTGAAGGCGGTCGGGATCGACCTGCAGATCAAGCAGGTCGACGACATCTACGCAGCGATGCAGGAGCCGTCGGGATGGGACTTCGGGATCTCCAACGACTCCGCGCTCGACTTCACCGGCACCGACCCGGTGAAGAAGCTCGTCGAGACCTACGCGACTGGCGGCATCACCAACTTCGGCGGGATCAGTGACCTCGAGCTCGACCGGATCATCGCCACGCTGCAGACCACCACCGACGACGCCATCCGCACCGACCTGCTGCACCAGGCGCAGACGCTGATCGTGACGACGAAGGCCTACGGCTGGTTCCTCAACCTCAAGCGCAGCCCGGTCGTCGTCGGCCCCGAGCTGCGCGGCTACCCCGTCCCGGCGTCCAACCAGTGGCTCACGCCGTACTCGTGACGGCGACACCCGTCCACCGCGGCCGGCCCGTGGGTCCTGTCGGGTCCCCCGGGCGACGACCGGTCCGGTGAGCTTCGCCGCAGCGACCGGACGCCGTCTCGGGCAGGCGGCGATCACCCTGCTGGTGGCCGCGATCCTGATCTGGTCACTGCTGCTGATCACGCCTGGTGACCCGGCGCGCCGGTTGCTGCTGGCGAACCACATCGACCACCCCACCGCCGCTCAGCTGGCCGCCAAGCGCCACCAGCTCGGGCTCGACCAGTCCGGCCTCCACCGCTTCGCACAGTGGCTCAGCCGGGCGGTGCGGGGTGACCTCGGCGACTCGTGGGCGAGTGGGCGACCGGTGCTCGACGAGCTGCGGCAACGACTTCCGGCGACGTTGCTGCTGACCGGCGTGGCGATGTCGATCGCGATCGTCGTCGCCGTCGTCGCCGGCACCGTCGCCGGTGCCTTCCCCCGGCGCTGGCCGGACCTGCTCGTGCGCGGCGGCGCGCTCGTCGTGCTCTGCGTGCCGAGCTTCCTCGTCGGCACGATCCTGCTCGACCTCGTCGTCGTCCGGTGGGGGCACCAGCAGGTCGTCAGCGACGGGTCGCTCGCCACGGTGGCACTGCCGGCGATCACGCTCTCGCTCGCCACGACCGGCGCGTGGACGCGGATCCTGCGCGCCTCGTTGCTCGAGAGCCGACGCGCGCCGCACCTGGAGGTCGCTGAGGCGCGCGGCGCATCCGCGACGCGGCGGATGGTGCGCCACGCCCTACCGAACGCGCTGGTCCCGTTCCTCACCGCCGTCGGCGTCGGTGTCGCCGCGTGCATCGGCGGCGCGCCGATCGTCGAGACGCTGTTCACGTGGCCGGGCATCGGCCGCGCCGCAGTCGAGGCGATCGGCGCGCGCGACGTGCCGGTGATCCAGGGCTTCACGCTGTTCGCCGTGCTCGCCTACGTCGTGGTCAGCACCGTCGTCGATCTCCTCGCCGCCGCGATCGACCCACGCCTGCGTCTGCCGCCGCGCCAGCGCCGGACCCGCCGCTGGTCCGCGACGGCGAAGCACGTCGCGGGCACACGTCCTCCGTCGAGCACGACCCGATGAGCGCCCGCGACTCGTCCGCCGGGGGGCGCCGGCCGCTCGCCGTCCTGGGGCGACACGGCGAGCTCCGCGTCGGTGCCGTGATCGCGCTCGTGCTCCTCGCCGTCGCGCTGCTCGGCCCGCACCTGACCAAGAGCCCGAACGCGGTGGACTACGCGCGACAGCTCACCTCGCCAGGCCGCCAGCACCTGCTCGGCACCGACAGTGCCGGCCGCGACCTGCTGGCGCGGACCGTGGCCGGGATCGGCACGTCGCTCGGGGCCGCGTTGCTCGTGATGGTGCTCACCACCGCGATCGGCCTCGTCGTCGGCGGCGTCGCCGCGTTCGTGGGTGGGCCGGTCGACGCGCTGCTCGGCCGGCTGATCGACGTCATGCTCGGCCTGCCGTCACAGGTCGTCGCGCTGGCGATCGTGGGCGCACTCGGCGTCGGCGAGCGCAACCTGATCCTTGCCGTCACCGTCACCTCGTGGGCCGAGCTGGCACGCCTGTCGCGCAGCGTCGTGCTCGACAGTCGCACCCGGCTCGACATCGCCGCGGCGCGCATGGCCGGGGTCACGCCGATCCGCGTGTTCACCGGCCACGTGCTGCCCGGGCAGCTCGCGCAGACGCTGGTCGTTGCCGCAAGCGGCCTCGGCTCGACCGTGCTCACCCTCGCCGGTCTCTCGTTCCTCGGGCTCGGCGCACAACCACCGAC
>JAODBQ010000546.1 GCA_025464045.1 Ilumatobacteraceae bacterium | reverse complement strand
TGGTTCGCGATCCGTTCATGGGTGGTGGGCGGGGGTGTGAAGGGTGGTGGGCGGGCGGTGTGATGGGTGGTGGGCGGGGGTGTGAAGGGTGCTGGCGGCGGGGTTGGGTCCTCGCGTGTCGGCCACTCGTGCCGGGAAATGAAAGAGCCGCCCGGAGGGCGGCTCAGGAGCGCACGTCGGCCGGAGCCGGGTGCGCTAGCGAATGATGATGATGGTGGCAGGGGCCGGCGTCATAAGTCGCTCATTCAACCGGAATCGACCCGTCTGCGTCAACGGCGGATGTCACCGCTGTGCACAAGGTGTGCGCGAACGGTGGACGGCGAGGAAACTTCTGGGGATTGGAGCACATCTCGGTGGATAACCCTGTGACTTGGAAAAGACCGCTTGACCTGGGCCGATGTGGCAGAGCAGAGTGACGTTCGTACCGGAGAGCGCAACGCCAACCGGGATCCGAGGAACGGTGCCGTTCGTCGACGAGGCCGGCAACGGTCACGCTGACGACGGAGGGCCAACCGGGTTCAGGAGGCGTCAGCGGAGTCGGTGCGAGGGACATCCATCCTCGCCGAGGAGCTCGCAGGGCAACCTGTGGGTGAGACGGAGAGGACTCGATGCAGGTGCCGCGGTGGCAACACCGAGGTGGCCGGTCGAGCTGCGAGGGAAGCGTGCGGGGTTCGCCCGGCGCGACGAGTTCGCAACCGTCGGAGAGCGCAGTCCGGTTCGCCGGGATGTGGCGCCGACAAACGGAATCGCCCGCCAGCGCGTGCGCTGACGGGCGATGTCATTGATCGAGCCAAGGTTAACGCCGGCAGATCGATCGATGGTGGATGTCCCGACCTGATTCGCCCCGGCGGGCGCGAGTGCCTCGGCGCTCAGCGCTCCCGGGGCGTTTCGCGTCCCCAGCCCGCGTCGGTCGGCGCGGCCGGTCAGACGGCGAGCTCGCACCAGTCCTTGTACGCGTCCTCCTGGCCGCGGACGGCACGGCCGTAGACCTCGGCGATGGCCTTGGTCATCGGCCCGGGGCAGGGGATGACCCGATCGTCGACGGAGTTGACCGAGCTGATCTCTGCGGCGGTGCCGCACACGAACAGCTCCTCGGCGATGTACAGGTCGCTGCGGGCGACGTTGTCGACGCGCATGTCGAACCCGAGATCACGGCCGATGGTGATGACCGAGCTCTGGGTGATGCCCTCCAACGCGCCTGCCGACAGCGGCGGGGTGAGGACGATCCCGTTGCGCACGCAGAAGATGTTCTCCCCGGTGCACTCGGCGACGAGGCCGTTCGGGGCGAGCATGATCGCCTCGTCGTAGCCGGCTTTCAGCGCCTCGACCTTGGCGAGCGACGAGTTGACGTAGTTGCCGACGGTCTTGGCGGCGGGCGGCATCGTGTTGTGGTCGTGGCGGGTCCACGACGAGATCTTCATCCGCACGCCCTTCTCCACCGCGTCCGGGCCGAGGTACGCGCCCCACGGCCAGCAGGCGATCGCCACGTCGACGGTGCACGGCAGCGTGTTCAGGCCCATCTCGCCGTAGCCGTAGTAGGCGATCGGACGGATGTAGCACGACGGCAGGCCGGTGGAGGCGACCGTCGCCTTCGTCGCGTCGATCAGCTCGTCGACGGAGTACGGGATCTCCATCCCCATGATCTTGGCCGAGTTGTGCAGCCGCACGATGTGGTCGGTGAGGCGGAACACGGCCGGCCCATGCGACGTCTCGTAGGCACGGATGCCCTCGAACACACCGGTGCCGTAGTGCAGGGTGTGGGTCAACACGTGGACCTGGGCCTGGTCCCAATCGACCAGCTTCCCGTTCATCCAGATCTTCGGGGTCGATTGGATCGGCATCGCGCTCTCCGTGGTTGGCAATGAGCGGAGCCCCCGGCCCCGGCTCGGTCGATTGAAGTGCTCAGCCTGCCACTTGGGCGGCCAGTTGGGAACCGATGTCGCTGGTGCTGCCGGTACCCGGGAGCGCGCTGCACGCGGCGCGGATGCGGCCGGCAGCGTCGGATTCGCCCAGGAAGTCGAGCATCAGCGCCGCGCTGAGCACCGCGGCGACGGGGTTGGCCGTGCCGGTGCCGACGATGTCGGGGGCCGAGCCGTGCACCGGCTCGAACATCGACGGGCCGGTGCGCGCCGGGTTGAGGTTCGCCGACGAGGCGAGCCCGATGCCACCGCTGACCGCACCGCCGAGGTCGGTGAGGATGTCGCCGAACAGGTTGTCGGTGACCACCACGTCGTAGCGGTGCGGGTCCTGCACGAAGTAGATGCACGCGGCGTCGACGTGGTTGTACGCCGTCGCCACCTGCGGGTACTCGGCAGCGATGAGGTCGAACGTGCGCTGCCACAGGTCACCGGCGAACAGCAGGACGTTGGTCTTGTGGACCAGCGTGAGGTGCTTGCGCTCGCGGGACGCGGCCAGCTCGAACGCGTAGCGCACGCAGCGCTCGACGCCGAGCCGGGTGTTGACCGAGCCCTGCGTCGCCACTTCGTGGGGTGTGCCGCGACGCAGCACGCCCCCCTCCCCCACGTACGGACCCTCGGTGTTCTCGCGGATCACGATGAACTCGTGTGGCGTCGTGCCGCCCGGCGCGGTCCCGACGAACGGACGCTGGTTGATGTACAGGTCGAGGTCGAAGCGCATCTTCAGCAGCAGGCCGCGCTCGATCAATCCGGGCGGCACCTCCGGGGTACCCACCGCGCCGAGCAGGATCGCGTCGAAGCCGCGCAGCTCGTCGAGCGTCGCGTCGCTGAGGATCTCGCCGTCGCGCAGGTACCGGGCACCGCCGAGGTCGAAGTCGGTGGTGTCGATGTCGACGCCGGCCGCGCGGACCACCTTCACCGCTTCCGCCGTCACCTCCGGCCCGATGCCGTCGCCGCCGATCACTGCAATCCGATGAGCCATGACCCCGCAAGGTACCCGCCCGGTCGGGTGGAGTCCCAAGGCCGGGCCACACCCGGGCCGCGGTGACGAGGGCCAAACTAGGCTGAGCGGCCATGGCAACGACCCAGCTCTCCCGAGCCGCCTACGACCGCCTGCACGCCGAGTTCGAGGATCTCACCACCCGCGGTCGGATCGAGGTGGCCCAGAAGATCGAGGCGGCGCGCCTGCTCGGCGATCTCAGCGAGAACGGCGACTACCACGCGGCCAAGGACGAGCAGGGTCACATGGAGGGCCGCATCCGCCAGCTCGAGTACATCCTCGAATCGGCGGAGATCCTCGAGGCGGGAGCCGAAGGGGTCGTCGCCGCGGGCACCATCGTCACCCTCGTCTACGACGGCGACACGCCGGACATGGCCGAGCGCTACCTGATCGGCCACATGGAGGAGAAGACGGGAGAGATGGACGTGATGAGCCCGGCGTCTCCGCTCGGCTCGGCGCTGCTCGGCGCGAGGTTGGGCGATGTCGTGCAGTACGACGCGCCGAACGGCACGATGCGCGTCAAGGTGATCGGGGTGGAGGCGGCCTGAGCACGACCCAGGAGGCGACGCAGATCCCCGACCTGCCCCAGGGGGGCGCGGTCGAGCTGCCCGGACGCGGCACCACCTTCGCCCGCCACCTCAGCGGTCCCGCCGGGGCGCCGGTGCTGATGCTGCTGCACGGTTGGACAGCGAACGCCGACCTCAACTGGTTCACGTGCTACCGACCGCTGGCCGAGCACTTCCGCGTCGTCGCGATCGACCACCGCGGTCACGGGCGCGGCATGCGCAGTCGCAAGACGTTCCGGCTCGAGGACTGCGCCGACGATGCGATGGCGCTGTGCGACGTGCTCGGCATCGAACGGGTGATCCCCGTCGGGTACTCGATGGGCGGTCCGATCGCGCAGCTGATGTGGCGTCGCCATCCGACGCGCGTTCGCGGGCTCGTGCTCTGCGCCACGTCGGCGTACTTCCGGACGTCCCGCGAGGAACGGCTGGGGTTCCTCGGCCTCACCGGGCTCGCCGCCGTCGCCAGGTTGACGCCGCTGCAAGCGCGCCGATGGTTGACCGAGCAGCTGTACCTCAAGGGCAAGGCCGACAAGTGGGAGCCATGGGCGGTGCAGCAGGCCGCTGAGCACGACTGGCGGATGGTGCTCCAGGCCGGTCGGTCGATCGGCGCGTACGACGCCCGCCCGTGGATCGGCGAGGTCGACGTGCCGACCGCGGCGGTGATCACGATGCGCGATCACGTCGTGCCGGTTCGCCGTCAGATCCGTCTGTTCCAGGCGATCGGCGACTGCGAGGCGTACCGGGTGGACGGCGACCACGACTCGGTGATCTCCCACCGCGAGTTCGCCCCGCTCCTGGTGCGCGCGTGCAGCGCGGTTGCCGAGCGATCGCGCTGATGCGGCGGGCATCGAGGCGCCAGGCGGGCGCGCGCATCGGCGCCGTCGTCGTCGGCGCCG
>JAODBQ010000543.1 GCA_025464045.1 Ilumatobacteraceae bacterium | reverse complement strand
GCGTACGCGGACACCGGCATCGTCACCCGCTGGCCCGAGCCCCGCGTCAAGACGCCGGAGACGATCGAGCTGATGCGCCATGCCGGCGCCGTCGCGGAGGAGGTGCTGCGCATCGCCGGTGAGAAGGTCGCGCCGGGCGTGACCACCGAGGAGATCGACGCGTACGTGCACGAGCTGTGCATCGAGCGCAACGCCTACCCGAGCCCGCTGAACTACAACCGCTACCCGAAGAGCTTGTGCACGAGCGTCAACGAGATCATCTGCCACGGGATCCCGGACTCACGCGCCCTGCAGGACGGCGACATCGTCAACCTCGACGTCACCACCTACATCGGTGGCGTGCACGGCGACACCAACGCCACGTTCTTCGTCGGCGACGTGGACGCCGAGAGCCGTGCGCTGGTCAAGGTCACCGAGGAGTGCATGTGGCTGGGCATCGAGGCGGTCAAGGCTGGCCGTCCGCTCAGCGACATCGGGCGGGCGATCGAGACCCACGCGAAGAAGCACCACTACGGTGTCGTGCGCGCGTTCATCGGCCACAGCATCGGCGAGCTGTTCCACGGCGACATCCAGGTGCTGCACTACTACGACGAGCGGGCGAACATGATCATGCGCCCGGGGATGACGTTCACGATCGAGCCGATGATCACGCTCGGCACGTGGCAGCACAAGATGGTCTTCGACGACGACTGGACGGCGGCCACCGCCGACGGCAAGCGCACGGCGCAGTTCGAGCACACCATCCTCGTCACCGACGGCGAGCCCGAGGTGCTCACCGCACCGGGCGCGGCGTCGCCGTCTGCGCCGTGGAAGCGCTGACACGACGCGTCGACTGACGCACGTGGCACGATGCGGCCCATGACTCAGGTGGGCACATGAAGCTCGGCGTCTTCGGCCTCAACTCGAAATCGACGATCGGTCCCGCCGCCACGGCCCGACTCGCAGTGCAGGCGGAGCAGCTCGGCTACGAGAGCTGGTGGGCCGGCGAGCACGTGGTCCTGCCATCGCCTCGCGTGCCGCCCGCACCGATGAACCCCGAGGACCCGATCCTCGATCCGATCGTGCACCTCTCGTTCGTCGCCGCGGTCACCCAGCGCCTGCTGCTCGGTTCGGGGATCATCATCCTCCCCCAGCGCAACCCGCTCGTCCTGGCCAAGCAGATCGCCACGCTCGACACGTTGAGCGGCGGACGGTTCCAGTTCGGCGTCGGGGTCGGCTACCTCGAGCCGGAGCTGAACGCGATCGGCGTCACGCTCGCCGAGCGGGCGAGTCGCACGGACGACTACCTCGGGGCGATGCGCGCGATCTGGTACGACACCGCGCCCGTCTCGTTCTCCGGTCCGCACACGTCGTTCTCCGGGCTCGACGCCAACCCGCGGCCGCAGGGCACGATCCCGATCGTGGTCGGGGGCACGACGCCGGGCGCCCACAAGCGCGCCGTCGAGCAGGGCCACGGCTGGTACGGCTTCTTCCTCACGCCCGAGCAGTCGGCCGCGCAGGTCCAGGCACTCGCTGCGGCCCGGCCGCGGTTCGACCGCCCGGCCGAGCTCGGCGAGCTGGAGATCAGCATCACCCCGCCGCGCCCGTTGACCGCCGAGTCGCTCGCGGCCTACGCCGATGCCGGCGTGCACCGGCTGATCGTCTATCCGCTGCCGGTCGAGGACGAAGCCGCGATCGGCGAGTACCTCGAATCTCACGCCGCGCTGGTCCGCTGAGGGACCGCGCCGGAGGCGGCGCCCGGCGTTGTGCTGTTCTGGTCATCATCCCACCGAGCCCCGCCCAGTTGGATGATGACCGGTTCGCGAGAGCGGCCGGAGCCGCGGCCGAACAGGAGCGGGAACGACGCGGCCGCCTCGGGCCGGTCGTGTCACCATGACCGGGATGGGTCTGCTGCGCGACGACCTCGACCGGCGGATCGTGCGGCTGGCGATCCCCGCGCTCGGCACGCTCGCGGTCGAGCCGCTGTACGTGCTCGTCGACACCGCGATCGTCGGGCGGATCGGCACCGACCAGCTGGCCGGCCTCGCCGTCGCCGCGACGGTCCTGCTGACGATCACGTCGCTGGCCAGCTTCCTCGAGTACGGCGTCACACCCAACATCGCGTTCGCGCACGGTGCCGGCAACCCCGACGAGGCGCGCCGCCATGCCACCGACGCGCTGGCGTTGGCGGTGGTCATCGGCGCCATGGCCGGGCTGTTCCTGGCGCTCGCGGCGCGACCACTGGCCTGGCTGCTCGGCGGACGCGAGCGCGTGCTCGACTACGCCGAGCTGTACCTGCGGATCAGCGGTGTCGGGCTGCCGTTCGTGCTGGTGATGCTCGTCGGCCACGGGGTGATGCGGGGGCTCAACGACCTGCGCAAGCCGCTCGTCATCGTGATCGTCGCCAACGTCGTCAACGTGGTCGCCGAGCTGATCGCCGTCCACGTGCTGCACCTGGGCATCGCCGGCTCGGCGTGGAGCACCGTGCTCGTGCAGATCGGCGCGGCGCTGTGGTTCCTCCGCGTGCTGCTGCCGCACACCGGGCGCAGCTCGCCGGACTGGGCGCGGTACCGGCCGATCCTGATCGCCGGTCGGCACCTCGCGGTGCGTTCGATGGCGATGTTCGCGGTCTGGAACTCGGCAACGCTGATCGCGGCACGCATCGACACCCCGACGCTCGCCGCGAACCAGGTGCTCGTCGGGCTGTTCACGGCGCTGGCGTTGATGCTCGACGCGCTGGCGATCCCGGCGCAGTCGTTGGTGGCAGGAGCGATGGGTGCCGGCGACGTGGCGGACGCGGTGCACGTCGGGCGCACGAGCACCCGGCTGTCGCTGTGGTGCGGGGTGCTGCTGGCGGTCGGGCTCGCGGCGACGAGCCCACTGCTGCCGCACGTGTTCTCCAACGACGCCGCAGTGCGGTCGCGGCTCACCGTCGGACTGCTGATCCTCGCGGTGATGCAGGTGCCGGGGGCGATCGCGTTCGCGCTGGACGGTGCGCTGATCGGCGCGCACGACGAGCAGTTCCTCGGCCGGATCGCGATCGTCAACCTGCTCGGCTACCTCCCGCTCGCGATCGCCACCTTCTGCGCGCCTTCGCTCGGTCTGCTCGGCCTGTGGGGAGCGCAGCTGAGCTGGATGGTGATGCGCGCGATCGTCAACCACCGCCGCTGGTCCTCCCGCGCCTGGACCCACCCCCGCCCGCACCCCGTCGACCAACCCGCCTGACCCACATC
>JAODBQ010000502.1 GCA_025464045.1 Ilumatobacteraceae bacterium | reverse complement strand
GGAGTGATGCGATCGGGCTCGTCTATATCGCCGGCTCGAGGTCGCGCGCCGGACCGGGCGGGCGTCGCGACCGTGCATGATTCATCCGATGGGCGTTTGTATTCGGGATATCCGACGGTGAGGGTCGCCGGCGACTTTCCGCTCGTCGGGCGTGGGCAGGAGCTGATTGACTTCCAGTCCGACGTTGGGGCAGTGATGTCGGGTGGTACTCGGCTGGTGATCGTGTCGGGTGCGTCTGGT
The DNA here is from genome assembly GCA_025464045.1 of Ilumatobacteraceae bacterium. Classification (GTDB taxonomy): domain Bacteria; phylum Actinomycetota; class Acidimicrobiia; order Acidimicrobiales; family Ilumatobacteraceae; genus JAODBQ01. Next base: position 2,766 of record JAODBQ010000502.1, on the reverse strand, counting down.
ACCGGGAAGTCGCGGTTGCTCGCCGAGTACGCCGCGGCGGCCGCAGTGAGCGGGCTCTTCGTCGCCTCGGCTCGCTCGCTCGACGAAGCGGGCACACCACCGATGTGGTGCTGGGGGCAGGTCCTCGGCCGGATCCTCGAGCGCCTCGATCCGGTCAGCCGTGAGGCACTGATGGGCGGTCACGGTGCGGAGTTGGAACGTCTCGTGCCGACGTTGCCGAGTCACCGGGCGGTGACCGTCGATCGCGACAGCACAGCGGCGGCGTTTCGGCTGATGGAGGCCGTCGCGATGACCCTGCGCGCCGCGGCGCAGCAACGGCCGCTGTTCATCAGTGTGGACGACCTGCAGTGGTGCGATGCGTCGTCGCTGCGCACACTGCGGTTCATCGCCGGGGTGCTGCGCGACGCTCCGCTGGTGGTCGCCGTGGCGGTCGGGCCGGCGTTGGATGCTGCGGCCGTCGGTCGGGTCCGATCGGCGGTCGCCGAGCTGGGCAGGCAGCCGATCACACGGCTCGTCGGTCTGTCCGGACTGAGCTCCAATGCCGTGAGTGAGCTGATCGCGGCGCGACCGGCCGGCGCCGATGCGTCGCTGACCGAGCGGATCTACGACCTGACCGATGGCAACGCCTTCCTCGTCACCCTGCTGCTGCGTAGCTCGGCAACGATCGACGACGCCACGACGACCGCCAACGTCTCGATGTTCCTGGAGGCACGCCTGTCGCCCGGGGATCCGCGTACGTGGCGCGTGCTGCAGGTGGCGAGCGTCGTTGGCCGGGAGTTCACGGCTGCGTCGATCACCGCCATCGACGGCGACCTCGCCGACGAGATCGCCTCCGCGCTCGTCACAGCGCGCTCGGCGAGCATCGTCGAGGATGCCGACGTGCAGGGTCTCCGGTTCGTTCACGGTTTGCTGCGCGACGCCGTGCACGCCTCGCTGCCTGTGCGCGAAGCAGGGCGGCTGCATGCGCGGGCCGCTGCGTCGCTCCAGCAGGCGGATGCACCGGGAGACGAACCCGCTGGCAGGATCGCCTTCCATCTCGCGATCGCGGCGAGGATCGATGATCAGTTCATGCCTGACGCAGTTCGGTTCGCGCTCGTCGCGGCAGAACAGGCGTCGGCGAAGTTGGCGTGGGAGGAAGCGGTGGCCGTGTTGGAACGCGCGGTTGAGCTGGTCGAGCAGCGTGGCGCGCCGCCGGGCTGTTCGCTCGGGTCATTGTTGGCCCTGCTCGGCGAGGCGCGCCACCGCGCCGGGCTCCACGATGCTGCGATCGTCGCGTTCGCCGCGGCCGTGGGGCAGTGCGTCGACGATCCGGCCCTCGTGGCTCGAGCCGCGCTGGGTCATGAGGACGCCTACCTCCTGTCCGGGCGGGAGCGTCGCACGACGGGCGATCCGTCGGTCGAGCTGTTGGAACAGGCGATCTCGATCGCGGATGCTCGTGCGCCGTGGCTCCCGGCGCTGCACGCCGGGTTGGCTCGCGCCTGCTGGTTCTCGGGCGCCGCAGCACAAGCGAGAGAGCTGCTCGAGGTGGCTTCCGCGTCGTCGATCGCTGTCGAGGATCCGCCGACGACCTTGCGAGTGCTCGACGTGCGCCGCCTCGTCGCCAGCGATCCGCACGATGCGGCGCTTCGGGTGCGGCTGACGTCGGAGATGATCGACGTGGCGCAACGCACCGGCCGGTTCGAGGTCGCGTTGGACGCGCTGCGCGCCCGCGTGCTGGCTTGGGTCGAGCTCGCCCGGTTCGACGAAGCCGACGACGATGTCGAGCTGTTCGCGCGACTCGTGGCGCGGTGGCAAGAACCACACTTCCGACCCTTCGTGCCGATCCTGCGGGCGATGCGCGCCCTGCAATCCGGACGCTTCGCCGATGCCGCTGCCCAACTCGGCCGTGGTGCGCAGCAGGCCGCCGCTGTGGGCTCGAGCCTCGCTCGTCAGCTCATCTTGATGCAACGCTATGCGCTGAGTCGATGGTGGCCCGAGGCCCCCGACGAGGTTGTGCAGCTCGCAGACGAGTTCGCGAGCTATGCCGGGCGAACCGGCAGCGGTCCGGTATGGCGTCACGCGTTGGCCAGACTGCACGTTGACACGGGCGAGCTGGAGCAGGCGACGGCAGCTCTCGCGGTCGAACGCCGGGCAGGCTCGGAATGGGTGAGCGCGCTGCCGGTCGACGAGTTCTGGACGTTCTCTGTTGCTTGCCTCGCCGAGCCTTTGGCGGTGATCGGTACCGCGCACGAGCAAGAACAGGCGTATCGCCGCTTGGCGCCGTACGCAGGGCTGATCGTCGCCAACGTGGCCCCGCTGACCGGGCCGATCGACCAAGCCCTCGGCACGCTGGCAGCCGCGCTCAGCCGGCACGACCTCGCGTTCGAACACTTCTGCGCCGCCGACCGACAAGCGGCAAGCCTCGGTGCGGCACCTTGGCAGGTCCAGGCCATCACTGGTGCGTTGGACGTCGCGCCACACCTGCTGCACCCGCCGGTCGAACTCGACGAGCTGCGCAGTCGAGCGACCATGTTCGAGCGACGTCTCGGCATGTCCATCACCGGCCATGCGCGGCCTCGGCCGGGTGTGACGCATCCGCCCGGCAGCGGAGGTCCCCGACCGCCTCAGCTGACTCGGTTGCCGGCCTCGTTGACCCGTCGCGAGCTCGACGTCCTCGCTCTGATCGCGCAAGGTCGCTCGAACCACGAGATCGCCGAGCGACTGTTCATCTCGTACCGCACCACCAAGACGCACGTCAGCCACATCCTGGACAAGCTCCGGGTCAGA
>JAODBQ010000386.1 GCA_025464045.1 Ilumatobacteraceae bacterium | reverse complement strand
GAACTCGCCGGGCTCGAAGTTGATCGGCCCGATGCTCACCCAGATCCGTGCGCCGCCGAAGCTGGCGCCGACGCCCGGGAGCAACGGCATCAGCAGCAGACCGCCGCCGATGAAGAGGAACGTCCACCTCACGCGGGCGAGGTCGGAGGCGCGTTGGACGAACAGCAGCGTGGCCACGTAGGCGATGATCGCCACGAACGTCCATGTGGTCTGCAGGCTCGCCAGGCGGTCGCTGAGCCGGGCGATGATGACGTAGCCGATGCCGTTGAGCAGTGCGGCGAGCGGGAGCAACGTGCCGTCGGCACCCGCAGCGAGCCAGCGGTTGGCGATGTGGGCGACGACGAGCAGTCCGAGCAGCGCCACCAGGAACGGCACGATGATCGGCGGGATCGTCGCGTTCTTGCCGAGCGAGGCGAGCGTGTACGCGGCGCCGGTGATCACCGCGGCCATCAGCACGAGGCCGAGCTCGGTGCTCCGTCGGGCAGCGGCGACGGGCGATCGTTGGGCCACGTTCAACCGGTCGGCGACGGCACCAGCGCCGGCGCGGAGGTCGTGGTCACGATGCCGGCATCGGTGGTCGGCGTCGTCGTCGTGACCACCGTCGTGGTCGATGCCGCGGCGGTGGTCGGTGCGACGGTCGACGATGCGACGGTCGACGTCACGGGCGACGTCGCGGGCACGGTGGGGGTCGGACCGTTGTCGTCGCCGTTGCGCACGGCGACGGCCAGCAGCACGACGGTCACGGTCACGATCGCGGCCAGAGCGAGGAGGAAGAGGAACATGCCGAGCGTCATCTTGCGCTGTCGCGGCTTCGAGGTGGCGTCGGGGCGGCTCGTGGCGGTGGTGACGCGCGACAGCGCAGTCGTCGGATCGACGGCGTCGTCGCTGGTGGTGATGGTCGCCGCGGCGTCGCCGAGGCCGTCGCTCGTGGTTGCCGCGCTGTCGACGGCGGTGCCGGCAGCGGACCCGGTCGCGACGGCACCGAGCCGGTCGGGGTCGACGGCGGTGGTCCGAACGGTGTCGTCGTCGTCGATGTTGACGTCAACGGCGCCGGCGCCTGCGCGGTCGTCGATGTCGATGTCGCTGGCGCCGTCGTCGTTCGCGGCTGCGTCGCTGCCGGCGGCGATGCTCGGCTCGGCGGCAGGACCGGCCGGGGGATCGAGCCCGACCAGGACGTCGACGACGATCACCGTCACGTTGTCGCGGCCGCCGTGCCGGTTGGCGACCGTGACGAGCTCGTCGGCGGCTTCCTGCGGATCGTCGAAGCGATTGACCAGCGCCTCGATCTCGTCGTCGTCGACCTCGTCGACCAACCCGTCGCTGCACAGCACGTAGCGGTCGCCGCGCACGAGTGGCAGCCGCCAGGTGTCGACGCGAACGTTCGGTTCGATGCCGAGCGCGCGGGTGACGATGTTCCGGCGGGGGTGGGTGCGTGCCTCGGACTCGGTGATGTGGCCGGTGGCGACCAGCTCCTGGACGTAGCTGTGATCGATGCTGGCGCGGCGCAGCAGGCCGTTGCGCAGGACGTAGGCGCGCGAGTCGCCGACGTTGACGAGCACGAGCTCGTTCGCGTCGGCGCCGAGCTCGTCGTCGTCCTCGTCGCGCAGCAGGGCGATGGCGGTCAGCGTGGTGCCCATGCCGCGCTGCGACGCGTTGGAGTGGGCGGACTGGAAGATCGAGACGTTGGCCTCGACCACCGCGGCGACGACCACGTCGAGGTTGTGTGCGCCACCGCCGAGGCGCTCACGCAGGATGTCGACGGCGAGCTGGCTGGCGACCTCGCCGGCCTGGTGGCCGCCCATCCCGTCGGCGATGCCGAGCACCATCGGCTCGGCGACGTAGCTGTCCTCGTTCTCCTCGCGCACCCGCCCGGGATGCGTGCTCGCCCCCCAGGCGAACGCGGGACGAGAGGTCGGTGTCGTGTCACCCATCAGCGGCGTCCGACGCGAACGTTCGTGAGCGTGCAGCTGCCGACGAGCGCGCTCGTGCGCCAGTCGCGGCAGCCGGCACCACCGGTTCGCCGGTGCGTCGTGGTTCGCTCGCCTCGTTCGCTCACTGGGCCTCGAAGATCGTGTTGCCGATCTGCAGGCGGTCGCCCTTCACCATCTGCTGGGGAGCGGTGAGGCGCTTGCCGTTGAGGTAGGTGCCGTTCGTGGAGCCGAGGTCCTCGGCGTAGGCGACGCCCTCGAGCGTGTAGACCCGGGCGTGCAGCTGGGACACGAACGAATCGTCGGGGATCATGATCGTGCAGGACGCGGTGCGCCCGACGGTGATCTCCTGGCCGAGCGCGAACGCCGCGCCGCGCCGAACGCGTGGCTGGGCGATGACGAGGCTGGACACCGTCGCCTTCTTGCCCCGGGCACGCTGGGGCGCCGCGGCGCTCGGGACCGGCGTGGACGTGGTGATGTCGATCGGGCCCGCCACCACGCGCGGCTGGGCCTGCACCGGCATCACCGCAGGCTGCGCCTTGCCCGCGCGCGGCCCACGGACCTCGCTCCAGACGGCCCAGAGCACCCTCGCGAAGAACAGGTAGAGGAGGGCGAGCAGCGCGTACTTGAAGATGTTGAGGAGCTGATCGGTCACGATGCCTCGAAGCGCAGGTGTGTGCTGCCCACGCTCACGATGTCGCCGTCGTTCAGCACGTGCTCGCCGTTGATGCGCATGCCGTTGACCTTGGTGCCGTTGGTGCTGCCGAGGTCGACGAGCACGAAGCTGCTGCCCACCGGGCGCACCTCGGTGTGCCGGCGGCTGACGTTGGGGTCGTTCACCGGGATCGAGCAGTCCGGCAGACGGCCGATGGTGATCACCCTGCCGCCGAGGGCGATGCGCTCGCCGGACGGCAGCACCAGCGAACCGACGCCGCCGCCGCCGCTCTCCTTCATCCGTGACTCGATCACGAACCGGCCGGGCTTGAGGCTGTTGTCGACGTCGAGGTCGATCGTCACCGGCCCCATGAAGTGGTAGTGCTCGCTGCGGGCGTACTCACGCGCGGTCTCGGCCAGTTCGGTCACCAGCGCCTCGTCGATGTCGGCGAACGCAGCGTGATCACGGGCGCTGAGCTGGAAGTGGAACTGGTTCGGAACGATGCGCCGACCGCGTACGTCGACGCTGCGGTGGTCGTCCATCTCGCGCAGCAACCGCCGACCCAGTTCGACGGGACGGATGCTCGAGTGAGAACCACGAGAAAACACGCCCTCGACCATACGCTCTAGACCGCGCTCGAAGGACTGCAATCCCATGTGACCAGGGTAGTAGCAGCCCCTTCGCGCGAGGCGCGCGCGGCGCGATCGCGATCGTGCGCCGCGGACCCGCCCACGCGGCCACCCCATCTGTCCACGTCCGGGCCGGTCCGTCCCAGCGTTTCGAGGTTGGCCGGTGCACCGGCTGTGTGTAGCGTGATGCCTCCACTCGGGCGAGTGGCGGAATGGCAGACGCGCTGGCTTCAGGTGCCAGTATTCGAAAGGATGTGGGGGTTCAAGTCCCCCCTCGCCCACCGCGTAGTCCCTGGTAGATGGCACTTTTCGGGAGGTCAAAACCCCCATCTTCTACCGATCTTCTACCGTTGCTGAGTGCAAGTAGTTGGAGGTGGGTTGAGGTGGGCTCAAGCGTCGGTCGCACGCCAGTCGTCGACTGCAGGCCCCGGTGCAGCGACCGCATCAGCTCGCCAACCCGAGCCGACGTGGAGGACCTCTC
>JAODBQ010000385.1 GCA_025464045.1 Ilumatobacteraceae bacterium | reverse complement strand
AAGTGTCCTGTCGGTGATGATCTGATATGTGGTGTCGCCGGCGGGTTCCGAGGTGGCTGGTGATCGCTGATAGGGGCCAGACCGTCTTCCGTAGGCCGCGTAACGTGGATGCCGACGCCCGTCACCGGAGTCGAGCCGACTCAGAGTTGGAACCTGGGGAGGAGCGATGGATGAGTACCGGTGACGACGTAGAGGTGGGTGTGTTCGTCGGTGTCGACGTCGGCAAGGCCAACCATCACGCGGTCGCAGTCGACCGATCGGGCCGAGTCATCCTGGATCGGCCCGTGCCGCAGGACGAGGCTCGGATCGGCGGGTTGATCGACGAACTCGTCGCGTTCGGGCGGGTGTTGTTCGTGGTGGATCAACCAGCGACGATCGGTGCGTTGGCGTTGGCCGTCGCCCGGGCACGTGGTGTCGACATCGGGTATCTGCCGGGACTGGCGATGCGACGAATCGCCGACCTGCACCCTGGCGAGGCGAAGACCGACGCCCGCGATGCGGCCGTGATCGCTCACGCGGCACGCACGATGCCCCACGCCTTGCGGGCGTTGCGCGTCGACGACGAGATCACCGCGGAGCTGGCGATGTTGTCCGGCTTCGACGACGACCTCGCCGGTCAGATCAACCGGGTCTCGAACCGGGTCCGTGGTTTGCTCACCCAGATCCACCCGGCGTTGGAACGCGTCATCGGCCCCGAACTCCATCACCCGGCGATGCTCGAGCTGCTGCAGCGATACCCGACACCCGCAACGATCCGGTCGCTTGGGCGGGCCCGTCTCGCAGCGCGCTTGCGACGTCGTGCACCACGCATCGGTGACCGCCTCGCCGGCCAGATCTGGGATGCGCTCGGTGAGCAGACGGTGATCGTGACCGGCACCGACGCCGCTGCCCGGGTCCTACCCCGGCTGGCCGAACAGCTGCTGATGCTCCGTCGTCAACGCAAAGAGATCGCTGCCCAGGTCGAGGAGCTCGTCGACGCGCACCCTCTTTGCGAGGTCCTGACCTCGATGCCCGGCGTCGGGGCCAGGACCGCTGCGCGCATCATCGTCGAGACCGCCGGCCGCCACTTTCCAACCAGCGCGCACCTCGCCGCGTACGCCGGGCTCGCACCCGTCACCCGCCGCTCCGGCACCTCGATCCGCGGTGAGCACCCATCACAGCGAGGGAACCGGCGACTCAAACGGGCCCTCTACCTGTCGGCGTTCTCGTCGCTACGCGATCCCGCATCACGGCGCTACTACGACCGCAAACGCGCCGAGCGTAAGACGCACCAACAAGCCCTCCTCGCCCTCGCCCGCCGCCGCAGCGACGTCATCTACGCCATGCTCCGAGACCACCGGCCCTACAACCCAGAAATCGCACTTGCCGCTTGACAACGACATAGGGGCACGTTATCCACGCTCAGCAACTTCGAGACGAGTGCCCACCAACGCCGGTTGGCGGCGCGGGCGGACTTCCAGCTCGAGTTCCGCCGGGTTCAAGGCTTCGTCCGGAAGAGGGCCGTCGACCAGAGCGGGCCAGTGTTGCGCGACGATGGCCGTGTGCGGCGCCCGTTGATCATCGGCGCGGTCGTTGTGGTGGTGGTCGTTGGTGCCCTCACTGCGATCATGCTCGTTCGAAGCACCAACGACTACGACTGCATGGGTGTGGGGTTGTCGGCGGCGAGCGCGTCTACTCCCGAACTTGCCTTTCGTTCGTACCTGGCGGGCGTGGGCGGCGATCGTTCCCAATGGAGAGCGGGCGGCTATGGCGCCCACTCCTATCGGCCCTTGAGTGACGCCGCCGTGCCTGATTTCAAAACGATCATCGTTGATGAGCGGACTCCGGGTGTGTGGTCCGTGAGTGGAGCATGCGTGTGACTATCGGCGCCCACCTGTACCAGCCACAAGAAAGCGCGCGCCGCCAGCGAGTTACGTGCCCCAGAACGCGCCGGCGCTCTTGAGGTTTGTGGTGCCCTCCAACGTCGGCTGGTAGATCGGTGGGTTCAGTGGTCGTCGATCCACTTTCCGACGGCCTGGAAGCTGTCGCGCCCGGCGAAGCCCGTGGTTTGCCAGGCGAAGATCGTGGCGGGTGGCATCCGCAGAAGTGGGCCGTACTCTGCGGCGTCGTAGGTCCATTTGTACTTGGCGTCGTACACGGCGATGGGCGCAGATTGATCGTGGTCAGCGATGTCGATGCGACCCTCGACGATGATGGGTTCGGTGCCGCTCTCGAGGTGGACGGTCATGGCTGCGCCGGCGGTGCTCGCGGCGCGGAGCTGTGGGCTGCCGATGCTCAGCCACAGGGCATCGTCGTGCCACACACCCCACACCGGGCGCGGGTGCGGGTGCCCGCCGCTGTCGCCGCTGACCCAGTAGACGGGTGCGGCGCGCAGCTGGTCGACCACCCACGACCATTCCACCGGCTCGAGCGAGCTGACCTTCGTGTAAAGGCGGACTGGAACGGCGCGCATCGACATTGAGCTTTCCACGACCGTGCTCGCGACGGGCAGTTCGACCGTTCCGCTCTGACCATGTCGGGGTCAGGCGTGTCGATGGGTTCTCAAGCCGTCGGTGAGCAACGAGATCACCCGGATACCACCGGTGGGGTGGACGTATGCGGCGTGCGCCGCGGCGACGAACGCGTCGAGGTGTCCAGCGTTGATGTCACCGCGCGCCCCTCCGTCTCGCTGCGCAGCGCCGAGCAACGCCTCGAGCCCGGCCCGGAGACGGGCGAGTGGTTCGGCGATCGCCATCTCCGGATCGTCGGCGTCGCTGCGCAAGCGGTCCGCGAACGCATGTGCCGCCGCGCCGTTGACCACGAGCTCCTCGACGAACACGAAGAACGCTGCCGTCGGGTCCGTGCTGTCGATCAGCCCTGCGGCTCGGGACGCAAGCACGTTGACGGGTTCGGCGATCGCGGCGTCGACGAGCGCGGCCTTCGTCGGGAAGTGCCGGTGCACGGTTCCCGCTCCGACGCCGGCGCGGCGCGCGATCTCGTCCAGCGACACACCAACCCCGTCGGCCTCGAACGCGGCTACGGCTACGGCAAGGATGCGGGCGCGGTTCGCAATGGCATCCGCGCGGGCGGGTCGCATCGACCTCGGAGTAGAAACGGGGCGGTCGCCCCGGTTAGGGTTGGGCATTCAGCCAAGTATGGATGTGACCAGAGGAGTGCCATGGCCTTGAGCGCTGACGACCGTATCGACATCTACGAG
>JAODBQ010000384.1 GCA_025464045.1 Ilumatobacteraceae bacterium | reverse complement strand
ATCAGCATCGGCTCGATCGCCAGCACGACGCCGGGCACCAGCACCGGGCCCCGGCCACGGCGGCCGCGGTTCTCCACATCCGGCTCCTCGTGCATCGCCCGTCCGATGCCGTGACCGCCGTACTCGTGCGGGCTGCCGTACCCGGCGACCGAGACGAGCTCGTCGATCGACGCGCCGACGTCCTCGAGGTGACCGCCGGCCACCATCATCGCGATCCCCGCGTCGAGTGCCGCGGCCGCGGTGTCGATCAGCCGCTGCGCGTCGGGCGTGATCTCGCCGATCCCCATCGTGAAGGCGGCATCGCCGTGCCAGCCGTCGAGGATCGCCCCGCAGTCGATGCACAGCACGTCGCCGTCGTCGAGGATCTGCGGGCCGGGGATGCCATGAACGATCTCGGCGTTCACCGACGCGCAGATCACGGCCGGGAACCCGCCATAGCCGAGGAAGTTCGACGTCGCGCCCCGCCGCTCCAACACGCCGCGGGCGACGATGTCGAGGTCCCGCGTGGTCACGCCCGGTCGCGCCGCGGCGCGCACGTCCTCGTGCATCTCCGCCACCACCCGGCCGGCGGCGCGCATCTTGCGCAACTCGCCCGCCGTGCGCACGGTCAGTCGTTGACGGATGCGACGCACCGGCCGACGACCCCTCAGCCCCGCGCCGCGTCGACGACGGACACCAGCTCGGCGAACACCGCGTCGGGCGAGTCCACGCCACCGACGACCTTCAGCCGCCCGGTCCGCTCGTAGAACTCGATCAGCGGCGAGGTCTGCTCCTCGTACAGGTCGAGGCGGTGGGTGATCGCCTCCGGCGTGTCGTCGTCGCGCTGCATCACGTCGCCACCGCACACGTCGCAGATCCACGGCACCTTCTCGGCCCCGGTGGCGACGTAGTTCGTGCCGCAGTCGCGGCACACCCGCCTCGCGCTGATCCGGCTGAGCACCAGGTCACGTGGCACGTCCAGGTCGATGACGACGTTGATCGGACGGTCCGCCGTGATCTCGTCGAGCCGCTCGGCCTGGCCGACGGTGCGCGGGAACCCGTCGAGGATGTAGCCGCGCCCGCGTGCGTCGTCGTGTTCGAGGCGTTCGCGGACGAGCCCGATGACGATGTCGTCGCCGATCAGCCCACCCTCGTCCATCACCTTCTTGGCCAGGATCCCCAGCTCGGTGCCTTCGCGCACGGCGGCACGGAGCATGTCACCGGTGGAGATGTGCGGCACGACGAAGTGCCGGGACAACCGCACGCACTGGGTTCCCTTGCCGGCGCCCTGGCGACCGAGGATGATGAGGCGCGCGCCGGGGATCATCCCTGTGACACCCCGCCCCCCCCTCGACGGGGAGACGTCACTTCAGGAAGCCTTCGTAGTTGCGCATCATCAGTTGTCCGTCGATCTGGCGGATGAGCTCCATGCCGACCCCGACCGCGATGAGCACGGTCGTGCCTGCGAACGGGAAGCCCTGCACATTGAACACCCAGAGGATGATGTAGGGCATGATCGCGATCGCGGCCACGAACAGCGCCCCCGGCAGGGTGATCCGGTTCACGGCCTTGGCGAGGTACCGCTCGGTCTGCGGTCCCGGGCGCACACCGGGGATGAACCCGCCCTGGCGGCGGATCTGGTCGGCCTGCTGGATCGGGTCGAACGCGATCGAGTTGTAGAAGTAGGCGAAGGCGATGATCATCACCGCGAAGAGGGCGACGTAGATCAGGCTCTGCGAGTTGACCAGGTTCTTCGTGACCCAGCTCTGCAGGCTCGCCCGCCAGCCGCTGCCGCTGCTGCCGCCGAGCAGGTTGGCGACCAGCACGGGGAGCAGGAGGACGGAGCTCGCGAAGATGATCGCGATCACGCCGCTCTGGTTGACCTTCAGCGGGATGTACGTGTTCTGGCCGCCGTACATCCGCCGGCCGACGACGCGCTTGGCGAACTGCACCGGGATGCGGCGCACCGCGAGCTCGACGCGCACGACGGCGACGACGATGCCCAGGCTGAGGATGAACAGGATGATCGAGGCGGCCTGGTTCTCCTGCCAGATGCGGTAGAAGCCGTACGGCAACCCGCTGATCACCGAGGCGAAGATGACCATGCTCATGCCGTTGCCGATGCCGCGCTGGCTGATCATCTCACCGATCCACATCAGCATCGCCGAGCCGGCGACGAGCGTCGCGATGACGAGGTAGCCACGTGGCCAGATCCCGTCCGGGAGCAGCTGGATGCCCTGCGGGATGCGCTGCGCCGCACCGAAGAACGCGTTGCCGCGACCCTCACCGAAGATGAACGTCAGCGCGGTCGCCTGCAGCAGGGCGATGCCGATGCCGAGGTACCGGGTGTACTGCGTGATCTTGCGTTGCCCGACCGCGCCCTCCTGCTGGAGCTTCTCCAGCTTGGGGATCACCACGCCGAGCACCTGCATGATGATGCTCGCAGTGATGTACGGCATGATGCCGAGGGCGAAGATCGAGAAGCTGCCGAACGCACCGCCGCTGAACAGGTCGAGGAAGCCGAGTGCGCCTTGCTGTTGCACCCCGGCCTTGAACTGCTTCACCGCCTCCGGGTCGATGCCCGGCACACGGATCGCCACCCCCAAGCGGTAGAGCGCGATCATCAACAAGAGGAACAGGAACTTGTTCCGCAGGTCGCTGATCTTGAAGACGTTCTTGACGTTCGACAGCAAGTCGGACTCCTGGTGATGATCGGCGACTCGGGCTCGACGCCGGGTGGGGGGCCGAGCGGCTCAGGGCGGGGAGCTCCGGCGGGAGCTCAGCGGTTGGCGAACTGGTTGCCTTGCACGGGCGGACGGCCCTGCTTGAACGGCAACGGCAGCAGCGTGACGCTACCTCCCGCGTCCGTGATGGCGGCACCCGCGGACTTGGACACCTTGTGTGCGGTGACGTGGATCGCGGCGGTGATCTCACCGCGGGCGAGGATCTTCACGAGGGTGCCCTTGCGCACGAGGCCGTGGGTCACGAGCACGTCGGGATCGACCGCATCGAGCCCGAGGGCGGCGACCTGATCGAGGTTGACCGGGCTGTACTCGACGCGGAACGGGTTGTTGAAGCCCTTCAGCTTCGGCACGCGCTGCTTGAGGGCGGTCTGGCCACCTTCGAAGCCGCGGTTGACCTTGCCGCGGCCACGCGCCCGCTGGCCCTTGGTGCCGGCGCCGGCGGTCTTGCCGCCCTTGCCGCCGATGCCGCGACCGACGCGCTTCTTGGCCTTGTTGGATCCGGGGGACGGAGCGAGCTCATCGACGCGCATGGGTCAGCCCTCCTTGGAATCGGTGTTGGAACCGCTGTCGGCGGCGCCACTGCTGGCGCCGTTGTCGACGACGGTGACGAGGTGCGGCACCCGGGCGAGCATGCCGCGGATCTCGGGACGGTCCGGCAGGACGCTGGTGTCGCCGATCTTGCGCAGCCCGAGGGCGCGCATGGTGCCACGGGTCTTCGGCTTGTTGGCGATGCTGGAGCGGACCTGGGTGACCGTGATGGTCCCGTCCGCGGCCTCGCGCCGGATGGGTTGACGACGGATCTGGACCATCAGCGTGCCTCCCCCGACATCTGCTTCTTGCGGTCGTTGTACGCCTTGAGCATGCCCTTCGGCACGAAGTCCTCGGCGGCGAGGCCGCGCCGCTTGGCGACGTCCTCCGGACGCTGCAGGGATTGCAGGCCGTTGATCGTGGCGCGGGCGACGTTGATCGCGTTCGACGAACCGAGCGACTTGCAGAGGATGTCGTGCACGCCGGCCTCCTCGAGGATGACCCGCGCCGCGCCACCGGCGATGACGCCGGTACCGGCCGCTGCCGGCTTCATCAGCACCCGACCCGCACCGGTGACGCCGATGATCGGATGGGTGATGGTGCTGCCCGCCAACGGGACGTCGAACAGGTTCTTCTTGGCCTCTTCGGTGCCCTTCTGGATGGCCAGCGGCACTTCCTTGGCCTTGCCGTAGCCGAGACCGACCCGGCCGTTGCCGTCGCCGATCACCACGAGCGCGGTGAACGAGAACCGCCGGCCGCCCTTGACGACCTTCGCGACGCGGTTGATCGTGATCACCCGCGACTCGCGCAGGCCACTCGGATCAGGAGCCGGTGAGTACTGGTTCTGGTTGTTGTAGTTGCCTTGGCCGGCCATCAGAACTCCAAACCTGCTTCGCGTGCCGCAGCGGCGACCGCTGCGACGCGGCCGTGGTAGAGGAACCCACCACGGTCGAAGACCACCTTGTCGATGCCGGCGGCCTTGGCGCGCTCGGCGATCAACGTGCCGACGCGGGCGGCCGCAGCCACCGTCGCGCCGCTGCCCTCGCCGCGCAGGTCCTTCTCGCCGGTGCTCGCGGAGGCGATGGTGCGCCCGGAGTCGTCGTCGATGACCTGCAGGTTGAGGTGCTTGTTGGAACGGAACACGGCCAGGCGCGGACGAACCGCGGTGCCGTGGATCTTCTTGCGCACTCGACGGTG
>JAODBQ010000327.1 GCA_025464045.1 Ilumatobacteraceae bacterium | reverse complement strand
CGGCGGGGGCGGGGGCGGGGGCGGCCGGATCGCCGGGTTGGCTCAGCGGAGCACGACCTGCGTCCACTGGTCCTGCCACGTTGCGCGGTTCGCTTCGATGTCGGCGGGCGCGACCGTCAGCGGGTCGGTCGGTACGACCGCGTACTTCGTGAACGCGTCCGGGAGGGCGACGCCCTGACGCGCCGGGTACACGTACAGGTTGAGCGGCAGCTCTGCCTGGAACGTGTTGCTGAGCATGAAGTCGATGAGCTCGTGCGCCTCCGCCTCGTGCTTGGTCCCGCGCAGCACGCCGGCGAACTCCACCTGGCGGAAGCACGTCGAGGCGATGACGCCCGTCGGGGCGGCAGCGGGTGGCGTGTCGGCGTCGAGCACCTCCGCCGGCGGGCTCGAACCGTAGGAGACGACGAGCGGCCGATCGCCGGTGGAGCCCTTGGCGCCGCTGAAGTCGTCGTAGTACGCAGTCGTCCACGAGTCCTCGACCTTCACGCCGTTCGTGCGCAGCGACCTCCAGTACGGCTGCCAGCCGTCGTCGCCGAACTTCGCCAACGTCGCCAGGAGGAACGCGAGTCCGGGCGAGGAGGTCCCCGGGTTCTCCACGACGAGCAGATCCTTGTACGCCGGCTTCGCCAGGTCGTCGAGGGACGTCGGCACGGCGAGCGAGTGCTTCGTGAAGTAGGCGACGTCGTAGTTCACGCAGACGTCGCCGAAGTCGACCGGTGTGGCCTCGTTGCCGGGCACGAGCGCGGTGAGCGCGGCGGGGATCGAGGCGACATCGGCGGCGCGGTACGGCGTGAACACCTTGCCGTCGACGGCTTCCGACAGGAGCGTGTTGTCGACGCCCCACATCACGTCGCCCTCAGGGTTGCCGGCGGTGAGCTTGGCCTTGGCCACCATCGTGCCGGCGTCACCGGCGACGGCGAGGGTGACGTGGATGCCGGTCGACTTGGTGAACGCGTCCAGCGCGTCGTTGAGCGTCGTGTCCTTCGTCGGGAACGAGTCGTAGACGACCATCGTGATGCCATCGGCGGCGCCGGTCGACGAGCCCGTCGTCGCGCCCGTCGGACCGGGCGCCCCGGTCGAGGTCGTCGAGCTCGCCGCCCCCGCCGGTGCCGTGGTCGCCGGTGTCGTGGTCGCCGGAGCCGTGGTCGCCGGTGCGGTGGTCGCCGGTGCGGGCGCGTCGTTGTCGGAGCCGCACGCGGCAACGGTCGCGCCGAGCAGCACGAGCACGGCGAGGGTGCGGCGGGTGCGGGACAGGTTCATGGGATCACCACCGTGAGAACGCCCGTGCCCACGCTGATGCGCGTCGCCAGGCCAGCTTGGTCAGAGGTCTCGTTGCTGATCCCGACCGTCGACGCGGCCGGCAGCGTCGCGTCGTCCAGCGGCCAGCGGGCACCGCCGATGTGCACGCCGGTGCACGTGCCGTGCAGGGGGAGCAGCGAGAAGGTCGTGCCGGGGAGCGCCTCGAGCAGCTCGACGCTGCGACCCGGATGGAGCACGTGGACCTGGGTGCTGCCGAGCAGGGCGCGCACGGAGGCGAGCGGGGCGAGCTCCGCGGCGCCGAGCGCGACGAGCGTCCCGAGGGTGTGGTCGAACCGGTCGCCGTTCCCGGACAACAGCAGCAGATCGGTGACACCGTCGATCGCCGCCGCTTCGGCGAGGGCGAGGCCGGTGTCGGTGACGTCCTTGTCGGCTGGGAACTCGCGGATCGTCAGGTCGTGGGCGTAGGCCCACATCTTGCCGCCGGCGCTGATGCTGTCGAGGTCGCCGACGAGCACCGTCGGCCGCAGTCCCGCCTCGACGGCGCGGTCGAGGCCACTGTCGGCGGCGACCACCTCCGCACCGGGCTCGACGAGCTGGACCGCGCGGCCGTGCAGCTCACCACCACCGATCACCACCACCACTTGCGACATCGCTTCCCTCCGCTGGCATTACCCAGATCAGGTCATCGGTCGGTGGCGGCGGCCACCCTCTCAGCCCGCCGTACCTGCGAGCTCCCGTTCGGTTGCTCCGAACGCTAGCCCGGTCACCCCCGCGATCGTCAACGCGATGATCGCTGGCGCAGCGCGATCATCGCCGTCAGCCCGGCGAGCACGAGGACCATGCCGATCACCTGGACGCCACGGATCATCGTGTCCAGCAGCGCGACCGACCACAGCGCGGCCATCGCCGGCTGGGCGATCTGGATGAGGCTGATCGTGCCGACCGGCACCGATCGCTGGGCGAACATGATCATCCCGTGGGCAACCGTGCCCGACAGGATCACCAGCACGGCGATGTAGCCGGCCGACGACCAGGTGACCTTGCCGGCGTCGCCGCCGATCAACGCGATCGGCAGGATCGTCACTGCCGCGATCGGCATCGCCGCGGCCATGATCCCGGCGACGGAGGTGGTCGCGCGCAGGCCCCTGCTGGTGATCAGGTACGTGCACCACGTGATCATCGAGGCGAACGCGAGCGCGTTCCCGAACCAGCTGGCCTCGCCGTTGGCCGGACCGAGGAACAGCACCATCGCCAATCCGACGATCGACACGGCACCGAACGCGAGGGCGCGGGCGTTGATCTGCTCGTTGAAGATGATCGCCCCGGCGGGCACCAGCACGATCGGGGTGAGGGTGCCGATGAACTCGGCGTTGGCCACCGTCGTGTGCGTGACGGCGGTGAAGAACACGGTGATGTTCA
>JAODBQ010000321.1 GCA_025464045.1 Ilumatobacteraceae bacterium | reverse complement strand
TGCGCGGCACGCAGCAGTGCGAGCGCACCGGCGGCCCATCCGCCGGGCTCGATCGCGAGTCCGGGATCGCGGTCGAGCTGGCCGCGGACCTCGCGGGCCGTGCGCGCGGCGACCTCCGCCCGCTCGGCCGCGCGTCCGAGCCAGAAGAGCGCGTCCGCTGCTCGCTTGGGCAACGACGTGAACAGGTCCACCTGGGGGGCAGCGGGGGCGCGCACCACGACCCGGCGCGACGCGGCAGCACCGATCACCCAGACGTCTTTCAGCACGGTCATCCGCGACACTGCCGCGCCACCGCGCGCTGGCACGAGGCGCGCCGTCGCCCCGGGCATCACCGAGATCCCGTCCGGTCCGGCGACGGCGTGGAGCCGCAGGACGACCTGGCCACTGTCGAACGACGGACCGAGCTGCCCGACGATCGGCGTCGTCGCCAGCTCCGGCTCGGTCAGTCGTTGCATCTGCAACGGCTCGCCGATCAGGTGGCGCGCAGCGGCGTCGAGCACGTCGGCCACCTCCCGCTCCTGCGCCACCGCGGTGCCCGGCGCGTTTGCGACGCCGATGCCGCCGCGACCTGCTCCCCAGACGACCCCGGGCACGCCGACCCCGGCGGTCGTCCGTGCCTCCAACGGGTCGAGCTCGTCGTCGCTGACCCTCCTGAACAGCACGTCCACGGCCTCCAGACCGTCGAGCGCGCGCAGCCACAGCCGGCCCTCCCGCATCACCAGGTCCGCGCCGCCGACGAGGTGGTAGCCGAGTTGGGTCGCCAGGTAGGAGTGCTCGACGTACGCGCGATATGCCGGGCCGGGCGTCAGCAGCACGCATCGCGGGCTGCGTCGATCGCTCGGCGCACACGCGAGCAGCGCGCGCCGCAGCGCGACGAAGTGATCCTGGATCGGCGCGACACCCGCGAGCCGCAGCGCCTCGGGCAGCAGTCGCGCGAGGACGGATCGCAGCAGCAACGACACGCCGAGACCGCCTGCGGCGTCGGTGATGTCGCGCAGCACTCCCCACCGGCCGTCGGCACCACGGGCGACGTCGACCGCGTACGTGACGAGGCGTCGCTGGCGAGGCATCCCCCCCGGACGGAACGTCGGCAGCGCGTAGAGCGTCTGCGCCGGCAGGATGCGGTCGCGCACGAGGTGACGCGGGCCGTAGACGTCGGCGAGCACGAGCTCGAGCACCCGCATCCGCTGCACCGCCGCATCGGCGAGGACCGCGAACTCCTCGCGGCTGATCGGGAACGGCAGCGGGTCGAGCCGGAACGACGACCCGGGGGTCTCCGGGATCTTCGTGCGCTCCAGCGAGATCTGGTGGACGAGGTGCCCGGCGCCCTCGGCATCGAGCAGTCGGTCGGCTTGGCGCTGACGCTCCGCGAAGAGGGTCGGCGTGGTCGTGCCGAGTGCGGAGACGAGCCGCGCCCAGGCCGGACGCAGCGCACCGTCGTCGTCCACCGCTTCGTCGAACCGACCTCGTTGCGGGCGGTAGGCCAGCGACGGCAGCGTCGCCGCCGGCATGTCAGGGCCGCCCGGCGAAGAACTCGTCGAACACCCGGCTGCTCAACGCGGCGATGCTCGCCTGGAGGCCGTCCATCGCCTTGTCGAGCGCGGAACCATCGGAGCCCTCGACCCAGAGCGAACCGAGGAAGCTGTCCAGCTCGTCCACCACCGGCACGAGGGTCGCCGAGTGCGGCAGCGCGGACAGCGAGCGCCGGATCCGGCCGAGGCAGGCCCGGACCGCACGCGGGAAGTGGGCGTCGGTGAGCAGGAACCGCACGACGCTCGCGCCATCGATGGGGCCGCGCTGGGACCGGTGGAACATCTGCATCGCACTGAGCGAGCGCAGCACCCCCATCCACTGCACCTCGTCGTAGTCGTCGGTGTCGGGCGGCAGCGCGAGCAGCGACGCGGCGCGCACGCCGACGACGCGCGTGGTCATGTCGGCTCGCTCGATCGACTGTCCGAGCCGCCACATCTCGTACGCGTCGTCGCGGCTCATCGACGACGTCAGCACCCCGTCGAGGCGCTGCGACTCGGAGATCACGCGACTGAGCACGCGGTTGCGGCTGCGCCGGTCCACCGCGGCCTCGTTGTTGCTCAGCGCGTAGAGGTGGAGGTCGTTGACCACCTGCCACGCCTCGCGGGGATAGACCTCGCGCGTCGTGCGCAGGTTCTCGCGAGCGGCCCCGATGCTGGACAGGATGCTGCTCGGGTTCGTCGCGTCCGCGACGAGGAAGCGAACGATGTCCGCCTCGCCGGCCCGCGCGTGCCCGGCGTCGTACTCCTCACGGCTGCCGGCCACCGCCAGCAGCGGCTCCCACGACGACATCAGGCCCGTGGGCAGATCGACGATGACCTCGGTGAACGTGCGCACGATCCGCGCCGTGCCCTCTGCACGCTCGAGGTAGCGCGCGCCCCAGAAGAGGTGATCTGCGACTCGCGAGAGGAGCATCAGTCCTCGACGATCCAGGTGTCCTTGCTACCGCCGCCCTGCGACGAGTTGACCACCAGTGAACCGCGCCGGAGGGCGACCCTGGTGAGTCCGCCGGCGGTGACGTACTGGCTCGCGCCGCTGAGGATGAACGGACGCAGGTCGACGTGGCGCGCCTCGACCTCGCCGTCGCACAACGTCGGCGCCGTGCTGAGCGACAGGATCGGCTGCGCCACCCAGTTGCGCGGGTCGGCCTCGATCATCGCGGCATGCCCGTCCAGTTCGCTGCGCGTCGCTCGGTCACCGATCAGCAGACCGTAGCCACCGCTCTCGTTCGCCGGCTTGATCACGAGCTCGGCCATGTGCTCGAGCACGTACTGGCGCTCGTCGGGGTAGACGCACCGGTAGGTCGGCACGTTGGGCAGGAGGGGCTCCTCGTCGAGGTAGTAGCGGATGAAGTCGGGCACCCACGCGTAGACCACCTTGTCGTCGGCGACGCCGGCGCCGGGCGCGTTGGCGATGGCGACGTTGCCGGCGCGCCAGGCGCGCATCAGGCCGGTGACGCCGAGCATGCTGTCGGCGTTGAACACCTCGGGATCGAGGAACATGTCGTCCACCCTGCGGTAGATCACGTCGACGCGCTCGCGTCCGTCGATCGTGCGCAGGTACACGCAGTCGTCGTCGCCGACGACGAGATCGGCCCCCTCGACGAGGTGGGCGCCGATGCGCTGGGCGAGGAATGAGTGCTCGAAGTAGGCGCTGTTGAAGATGCCCGGTGTGAGCACCGCGATCGACGGTGCGGCGATGTCGTCGGGCGCGAGCGAGACCAGCATCCGGTTCAGCTCGTCGGTGTAGGCGTCGACCGGGAGGATGCTCTGCTCGGCGAACAGATCGGCGAAGGCGCGCTTGGAGATCGCCCGGTTCTCGAGCACGTAGCTGACGCCGGACGGCACGCGCAGGTTGTCCTCGAGCACGTACATCGTGCCGTCGGCGTCGCGCACGAGGTCGCTGCCGGAGATGTGCGCCCAGATGCCGAACTTGGGTGACGCGCCACGACACTCCGGGCGGAAGTTGACCGACTCGGCCAGCAGGTCCGCCGGGAACACGCCATCGGCGACGACGCGCTGGTCGTTGTAGACGTCGTCGATGAACGCGTTGATCGCGCGCAGCCGTTGCTTCAGCCCGCGCTCGATGCGCCGCCACTCGCTGGCCCCGATGATCCGGGGGATGACGTCGAACGGCCATGCGCGGTCGATGCCCCGCCCGTCGGAGTACACGGTGAACGTGATCCCGAGGGCGAGGATGTCGAGCTCGGCGAGGTCCTGACGCTCCTGCAGCTCGGCGAGGCCGAGGCCCTCCAGGAGGTCGGTCAACGCCTTGGCCGCCGGGCGCGGCATGCCCTCCGCATCGATCAGTTCATCCCACGTTCCCGCGGTGGTGCGCAGTGCGGCCATCGTCATCTGCCCACCTTGGCGAGGCTGCGTTTCACGCCCGTACCACCAGGATGACAGGCGTGTGAACGACCGGGGACGGGAGCACGATCGTCGGCCGGGCGTTCAACGCCGTGGGTCAACGGCTCGGCTTGGTGGCGGCTGCGTCGGCGGCAGCTGCCTCGGCGGCCCGGCGGGCACGCATCGTGCGCACCATCGCCAGATCGGGCTCGATCGTGCGGTCACGCTTGAGCTCGCTGAAGTTGTCGTAGCGCACGAGCCACTCGATGTGCTCCCACAGCGCCGTCGCCTCGTCGTCGTTCGCCGGTGGGTTGGAGATCACCGGACCGAAGATCGCCGGACCGGCTCCGCCGTCGAGGCGGATCGTCGGCACGCCGAACGAACGGGTGTCGCTGCGCAGCGCCTGGTGCTCGGCGAGCACGGTCGCCCACGTGGAGTCGTCGTCGAGCGCCTTGTCGAGCCACGCCGTGTCGAGCCCGGCATCGGCGAGCGCGGCTCGCACGGTGTCGTCTCCCAGACCCTCCTCGCCGTCGAAGTAGCGCGTCCCGACGGCGTCGTAGAACCGGCTCGCCGCGGCATCGCCCTCGTTCTCACGCAGCGCCACCAAGGTGCGCAGCGCGGGGGCCGAGACCGACTTGGTGACGTCGAACTCCTCGATCGGCTTGTCGAAGTTCTGCAGCTCGAGGGAGAACGTCCCCCACCGCACGTCCACGACCCGCAGCCGCTCGAGCTGACGCACCCACTTCGAGGTCTGCCAACACCATGGACAGCGCGGATCAAGGCTGAATTGGATCGAGTCGGGCATGGCCAGACCCTACGTCGACCAGCAAGTCGCCCGCCACGCAACGTCGCCGTTGGCCTGCGTCAGCTGGGCTCCTTGGGGAGGCCGAGCACCCGCTCGCCGACGATGTTGCGCTGGATCTGGCTCGTCCCGCCCCAGATGTTCTCGCTGCGACTGAAGAAGAACGAGCTCATCATCGGGCTCACCGGGTAGCCCTCGCGCCGCTGGTCGCGCAGCGCGCCGGGCCACGAGCCGCCCTCGGGACCGGTGTCGATCAGCATCGCCGAGGCGCCGTAGATGTCGACGGCCAGCTCCATCGCGGCCTGGTGCATCTCGCTCCAGTACATCTTGTTCATCGCGCCCATCGCGGCGATGCTCGGGTCCTTCTTGCCGGCGAGTGTCGTGCTCAGCGAGCGC
>JAODBQ010000274.1 GCA_025464045.1 Ilumatobacteraceae bacterium | reverse complement strand
TGGCAGGAGATGTTCTACGACGAGCGCTACAGCGAGGTCTACCTCTCGCCGGACCTGCCGGACTTCGTCAAGTGGGCCGAGGCGATGGGCTGCGTCGGGATCCGCGTCGACAGCCCGGAGGAGGTGCAGCCGGCCATCGACAAGGCGAACTCGATCGACGACCGCCCCGTCGTCGTCGACTTCCGCACCGACGCCCGCGAGAAGGTCTTCCCGATGGTCCCGGCCGGCGCGACCAACGACGACCTCGTCCTCCCCGACTTCCAGAACCAGAACCGCGGTGCGCTGCGATGAGCGAGCGGAGCGAACGAACCATGGAGCACCACCACATCCTGTCCGTCCTCGTGCAGAACCGCCCGGGCGTGCTCGCCCGCGTCGCCAGCCTGTTCGCGCGGCGCAACTACAACATCTTCTCCCTCGCGGTTGCACCGGCGGAAGAGGCCGGCTTCAGCCGGATCACGATCTGCGTCGACGTCGAGGCGACGTCGCTGGAGCAGATCGTCAAGCAGCTGTTCAAGCTGATCGAGGTCGTGAAGATCAGCGAGCTCGATCCGCGCCGGTCGGTGGAGCGCGAGCTGCTGCTCGCGACCGTCCGTACCAGCGGCTCGAACGACGGGGCCGCGCAACGCGGTCAGGTGGTCGAGCTCGTCAACATCTTCGAGGGCAAGATCCTCGCCGTCGGCGCCGATGCCGTCACCGTCAGCCTCGAGGGCCATCCGGACAAGCTCGACGACTTCGAGGATCTACTGGTCGGGTATGGCATCGTGGAACTGCAGCGCACAGGACGTGTCGCGCTGCCCAAGCTCGATCGCACGGCGCGCCTGCGCGCCGTCAGCTCCAACAAGGGAAAGGCTGGCTGAGATGGCCGCGAAGATGTACTACGAGGCGGACGCTGATCCGTCGATCATCCGGGGACGCAAGGTTGCGATCATCGGTTACGGCAGCCAGGGCCACGCCCATGCGCTGAACCTCAAGGAGAGCGGCGTCCCGGTGGTCGTCGGGCTGCGCGAGGGCTCCGGCTCGAAGGCCAAGGCCGAGGCGGCCGGGCTCACCGTGATGGGCATCGCCGAGGCCGCCAAGTGGGCCAACGTGATCATGCTGACCATGCCCGACACGGAGCAGAAGGCGACCTACGAGGAGTTCATCAAGCCGCACATGCGCAAGGGCAAGGCCCTTGCGTTCGCCCACGGCTTCAACATCCGCTTCAAGCGCATCCGTCCGCCGAAGAGCGTCGACGTGATCATGATCGCCCCCAAGGGCCCCGGCCACCTCGTGCGTCGCACGTACACGGAGGGCGGTGGCGTGCCCGCGCTGATCGCGATCCACCAGGACGCCAGTGGCCAGGCCCACGCACTCGCGCTGAGCTACGCCGAGGCGATCGGCGGTGCCCGCGCCGGCGTGATCGAGACGAGCTTCGCCGAGGAGACCGAGACCGATCTGTTCGGTGAGCAGGTCGTGCTGTGCGGCGGCCTGACGTCGCTCGTGCAGGCCGGGTTCGACACGCTCGTCGAGGCCGGGTACCAGCCGGAGATGGCCTACTTCGAGTGCCTCCACGAGGTGAAGCTGATCGTCGACCTGATGTACGAGGAAGGCATCGCCGGGATGCGCTACTCGATCAGCGACACCGCCGAGTACGGCGACGTCACCCGCGGTCCGCGGATCGTCAGCCCGAAGGTCAAGGCCGAGATGAAGAAGATCCTGAAGGAGATCCAGTCCGGCAAGTTCGCCAAGGAGTGGGTCGCCGAGAGCGAGATGGGTCGCAACAACTTCAACCAGCTGCGCAAGGAAGGCGCCGAGCATCCGATCGAGGAAGTCGGCGCTCGTCTGCGTTCGATGATGCCGTTCCTCGGCGCGGGCAAGCAGAAGGTCGCCGACGTCAGCGGCGGCTGACCCCCGCCGGTCCTGCAGTGGGGCGCGTCGGTGGCGTGAGGAAGTGCCTGAAGGGGCAAAAGGTGAGTTGATCGGTCGGGATTTATGCGGGTAGCGTCCGCCGGATGAGCGACCAGTGGGGTTTCGAGACGCGCCAGATCCACATCGGGGGAGAGCCGGACCCGACCACCGGGGCCCGCGCCGTCCCGATCTACCAGACGACTGCGTACGAGTTCCGCGACTCCGCGCACGCCCAGAACCTGTTCGCGCTGGCCGAGATCGGCAACATCTACACGCGGATCATGAACCCGACGCAGGGTGCGCTCGAGGCCCGGCTGAACAACCTCGAAGGGGGTGTGATGACCGCCGTCGGGCTGCCCGGCGCGCTCGCGGTGGCGAGTGGCCAGGCCGCGACGAGCCTCTCGATCCTCACCCTGGCCAGCGCCGGCGACCACCTCGTGTCGAGCCCCTCGCTCTACGGCGGCACCTACAACCTGTTCCACTACACGCTGCCGAAGTTGGGGATCGAGGTGAGCTTCGTCGACGATCCCGACGACCTCGAGCAGTGGCGTGCGGCCATCCGCCCGAACACCAAGGCCTTCTTCGGTGAGGTGCTCGCCAACCCGAAGAACGACGTCTTCGACCTCGAGGGCGTCGGCAAGGTGGCCCACGACAACGGCATCCCGCTGATCGTCGACAACACCGTCCCGACCCCGTACCTGATCCGGCCGTTGGAGTGGGGCGCCGACATCGTGGTGCACAGCTTAACCAAGTTCATCGGCGGCCACGGCACGTCGATCGGCGGGGCGATCATCGACGGCGGCACGTTCGACTTCGGTGCGAGCGGTCGCTTCCCGAACTTCACCGAACCCGACCCGAGCTACCACGGGCTCGCCTACTGGCCGGCGCTCGGCCCCGGCTCGTACATCATCAAGGCCCGTGTGCAGATGCTGCGCGACCTCGGCGCGTCGGTGTCGCCGTTCAACGCGTTCATGTTCCTGCAGGGCCTGGAGACGTTGAGCCTGCGGATGGAGCGGCACTTCGCCAACGCCGGCAAGGTGGCCGAGTTCCTGCTCGCTCGCGACGAGGTGGAGAGCGTGTCCTTCGCCGGTCTGCCCGCCAGCCCGTGGTACGGGCGGGCCACGACGTACGGGCGCGGCAAGGGCTACGGCAGCATCATCGCGTTCATCATCAAGGGCGGCCGCGACGCCGGTCAGCGCTTCGTCGAGGCGTTGGAACTGCACAGCCACGTGGCCAACATCGGCGACGTGCGCAGCCTCGTGATCCACCCGGCGAGCACCACCCACAGCCAGCTGTCCGACGACGAGCAGCTGACGACGGGTGTGCATCCGGGTCTCGTGCGACTGAGCGTCGGGCTGGAGTCGATCGACGACATCCTCGCCGACCTCGACGCCGGCTTCCGCGCTTCCAAGGTCTGAGCCTGAGCGGACGGCTCACGAACGCGTGAAGTCGGGCGGGCGCTTCGCCGCGAACGCGGCGAGTGCCTCCCGATGATCGCGACTGGCGACCAGCACCGCGAGCTCGTCGGCGATGACGACGTCGATCTCCTCGGGTGACAGGTGTGGCGCCTGGTCGACGACGCGCTTGGTCGCCTCGACCGACAGCGGCGCCCGCCCGGCGATCCGCTCGGCCAGCTGGAGCGCCGCGGCGGCGAGCTCGTCGGGTTCGTGGACCGCCGTCACCACACCCCACTGCTCGGCGGTCCGTGCGTCGTGGGGCAGCCCGGTGAGCAGCATCGCCTTGGCCCGCGCCACCCCGATCAGACGCGGCAGCCGATAGGCCGACGCCATCAGTCCGACGTTCACCCCGGCCGCCGTGAACCGGGCGTTCGTGGACGCGATCCGCAGGTCGCAGCACAGCGCGAGCTCGAGCCCGCCGCCGATGCACAGCCCGTTGACGGCGGCCACGACCGGCGCCCGGGACGCGCTGATCGCGGCGAAGACGGGCCCGAACCCGCCCATGCTGCGCCGCCCGCCCGCGGCCGGCGGAGCGGACGACCCGCCCGCTGCTGGCTCGCGGCGACCCTCCTTGAGGTCGGCGCCACTGCAGAACGCGCGACCGCAACCGGTGAGCACGATCGCCCGGACGGACTCGTCGTGCTGTGCCGCCACGAGCACCTCGTGCATCGTCGCCAGCATCTCGGCGCTCATCACGTTCACGGGCGGCCGGTCGATCTCCATCAGCACGATGCCGGTGCCGGGTGTGCTGACGTGGACGGTGCCGCTCATCGCGCTCCGCCCGCGGCCTGGTTGCCGGTGGCGCCGACCACGCCGCGCGCCAGGAGGTCGGCGACCTCGTCGGCGGAGTAGCCGGCTGCGGCAAGGACCTCGGTGGTGTGCTCGCCGCCCGCCGGGGCGCGTTGATCGAATCGCGCCTCGACGTCACTGAGGTCGAAGCCCTGCCCGACCACCGTCGTGTCGCCCTGGCCCTCGTCGTGGATCGTGCGCGCCATTCGCAGATGTTGCACCTGCGGGTCGGCGAACACCGCATCGATCGAGTTCACGGGGCCACACGGGACGCCCGCGGCGTTGAGCGACTCGATCCACTCGGCCACCGTCCGGCGCGCGATCACCGGTGCGATCGCGTCGTTGAGCGCGGCACGGTTGGTGATGCGCGCCCGCCCCTCGGCGAACCGTTCGTCGACGAGGAGGTGCTCGGCGTCAGCCGCGCGGCAGAAGGCGGTGAACATCCGGTCGCCGGCCGCAGCGATGTTGACGTGCCCGTCCGCGGCGGCGAACAGCCCCATCGGCACCGCCGTCGGGTGGTTGTTGCCCTCCTGCCCGGCGAGGTCGCCCTCGGCGAGCCAGCGCGCCGCCTGGAAGTCGAGCATCGCGATCTGGGCCTGCAGCAGCGACGTCGTCACCCAACGGCCCTCGCCCGTGACCTCGCGCTCCAGCAGCGCGGTGAGCACGCCGAGCGCGCAGTACAGACCGGAGGCGCTGTCGGCCACCGCGATCCCGGCGCGCACGGGGCCCTGGCCGGGAAGACCTGTCACCGACATCAGCCCGCCCATCCCCTGCACGATCTGGTCGAGCCCGGGCCGGTAGCGGTACGGGCCGTCCTCGCCGAAGCCGGAGATGCTCCCGTACACGAGGCGCGGGTTGAGGCGGTGCAGCGTGTGGAAGTCGACGCCGAGGCGCTCCTTCACGTCCGGTCTGAAGTTCTCGAGCACGACGTCGGCGTCCCCCGCGAGGCGGTAGAAGACCTCGCGCCCCTCGGTCGACTTGAGATCGAGCCGGATGCTGCGCTTGTTGCGGTTGAGGTTCTGGAAGTCCGAGCCCCGGCGCGGGCCGGAGATGTCGGCCGTCCCGCCGATCGCCTCGATCATGATCACGTCGGCACCCCAGTCGGCGAACTGCCGCGCGGCCGTCGGACCCGAGCGGACCCGGGTCAGGTCCAGCACCTTGAACCTCGCCAGCGGCAGATCGCTCATGCCCGCGCCCCGCGCTCGCGGCGCTCGACGTCGTTGATGAACGCTTCGACCATCGTGTTGAACTGCGCCGGTTCCTCGAGGTTGATCGCGTGCCCGGTGTGCGGGCAGACCCACAGGCCAGCGTTCGGCAGCGTCCGCTTGAGCATCAGGTTCGTCTCCAGGCATGGCCCGTCCTCGTCGCCGACGGCGAGCAGGATGGGCGTGTCCAGCCCGGCGAACTCGTCGCGGAAGTCGTAGAGCGACGGGCGCAGCGCCTGGTAGCGGGCCATCGTGTTCGCCATCCCGAGCGGGGCGTGCTCGGCGAGGTGTTCGACGAAGTCTTGCCAGGCGCGGGGGTTCTTCTCCTTCAGCTGGATCCTGGTCGGCGAGTGCCCCATCTCCTCGGCCATCGCCGGCATCCCTCGCTCGAGGAAGCTCTTGGCTGCCTCCGTCGCGAAGGCAGGCCACGCGTCGCGCTGATCCGGGGCCGAACCCGTCCCTGCGCCGGCCGCGACCACCGATGCGACGCGGGTGCGGTGGCGCAGCGCGAACTGCAGGACCGCGTAGCCGCCCATGCTCAACCCGACGAGGTGCGCCCGTTGGATCTCGAGGCCGTCGAGGACGGCGAGGAGATCGGCGACGGCGAACTCCCAGCCGTACGCGTCGGCCTCCTCCGGCACGTCCGACGGTGGGTAGCCGCGAGCGTTGTAGGTGATGCAGAGGTGCGACCGCGAGAACCAGCGCACCTGGTCCTCCCACTCGCGCAGGTCGGAGCCGAACTCGTGGACGAAGACGATCGGGGAACCGACACCCGTGCATTCGACGTGCAGCCGGGTGCTGTTGGACAGGACGTGCATCGACGGACCTCCTCGATCGGACGTCGCGATGATCGCCGCCTCGTCACCCGTCGCTCGGATCGGAGCCGCCGGTCGGGCCGCCGCCTTGGTCCTCATCCGCACCGCGGTCGTCGTCGGACTCGTCGATCAGGCCGTCGGTGCCGGCGCTCGGCCCGGCGCCGTCCGACTCGTCGCGCTGCTCGCGCAGGAAGCGCTCGAAGTCGGCGGCGAGATCGTCGGCGGACGGCATCGCCGCCTCGGCCCGATGGTCGTACTCGCGCTCGAGCAGCCGCACGTAGGCACTCGCCTGTGGATCCTCGGCAACGGCCTCGTCGTGCAGCGAACGCCAGCGCATCGCCTCCTCGGCCAACCGGGCGTGACCGGTGGCCACGCCGAGCACGTGCTCCAGGTGGCTCAGCAACGCGATCGACGACTGCGGGTGCTTGGCGTTGCCGAGGTAGTGCGGCACGCCGACCCGCAACGAGACCGCGGGGATCCGGGCCCGGTCGAGCCGCTCCTGCAGCACGCCGACGAGCCCGGTGATGCCCTGGTACTGCGGACGGCTCAGCCCGAGCGCCTTCGCCAACCCGGTGTTGGTGGTGCTGCCGACGACGAGCGGCAGGCGCGAGTGGGGGACCGCCTCCGCAGCCGCGCCGACCGTGACCACGACCTCGGCGGCGAGCGTCGTCGCGACCGACACGATGCACTCGGCGAACGTCGCGTAGCGCAGGTGCGGCTCGACGCCGCTGAGCACGATCAGGTCGTGGCCGCTGTCGGCGTCGTGCGGCGGGTTGCGCGCGATCCGGAACTCGTTGTCGGGCCAGCGGGTGCGGCGGATGCCGTCCGCGTCGAGCTCGGTCGTCGGGCGCTCCTGGGTGAAGTCGAAGAACGGATCCGGATCGATCGAAGCCACCACCGGTGCGACGCGGTCGGCGATGAGGTGGTCGAGCGCGTCGGTGGCCGCGTGGGCGACGTCGAACCAGCCGCGCAGGGCGATGACCATGATCGGACGGTGCAGCGGCGGAAGTCCGTCCAGCGCCGAGGTGAGCACCTCGTCGACGTTCATCGGCGCAAGTGTGCCACCACGTGGTCGATGCAGGCGGTGAGGGCGGCGACATCGTCGGGTTCGACGGCGGGGAACATGCCGACCCGCAGTTGGTTGCGGCCGAGCTTGCGGTAGCTGTCGGTGTCGACGATGCCGTTCGCGCGCAGCGCGGCGCAGACCTCGTTGGCGTCGACGCCGCCGTCGGACGCGGCGGCGAGGTCGATCGTGCCGACGACCGCCGAGCGCTTGGCCGGGTCGGTGACGAACGGCGATGCCCACTCGCGCTCCTCCGCCCACGAGTAGAGGTGCGCCGACGACGTGCGGGTTCGCGCCACGCACCATTCGAGGCCGCCGTTGCCGAGCATCCACCGGATCTGCTCGTCGAGCAGCACCAGCGTCGCCAGTGCGGGCGTGTTGTAGGTCTGGTTGGCGACCGAGTTGTCCAGCGCGATCTTCAGGTCGAGCGATGCAGGCACCCACCGCGTGCCGGCGAGCTCGCGGACCCGATCGAGGGCCGCCGGCGAGCAGGCGGCGAGCCACAGGCCCCCGTCGCTGGCGAAGCACTTCTGCGGGGCGAAGTAGTAGACGTCGACCTCGCTCGGCTGCCAGGGCAGGCCACCGGCGCCGGACGTCGCATCGACGGCGACGAGTGCACCCCCTTCCGGGCGGCGCAGCTGCATGGCCACCCCGGTGGACGTCTCGTTGTGGGTCAGGGCGACGAGGTCGACGCCGTCGTCGGTCGCGGTGATCGTCGGGTGGTCGCCGGTGTCGCTGCGCACGACGACAGGCTCGCCGACGTGGGGTGCCGCAGCTGCGGCCTCCGCGAACTTCGACGAGAACTCACCGAACACGGCGTGCTGGCTGCGTTCACGGATCAACCCGAACGTGGCGATGTCCCAGAAGGCCGTGCTGCCGCCGTTGCCGAGCACGATCTCCCAGCCGTCGGGGAGCCCGAACAGCTCGCTCAGCCCACGTCGCACCGACCCGACGAGGTTCTTCACCGGCGGTTGGCGATGGCTCGTCCCGAGCAGGTGCTCGTTGGCCTTGGCCAGGTTGAGCACCTGCTCCGCGCGCACCTTGGACGGGCCGCACCCGAAGCGCCCGTCGGACGGCAGCAGATCGCGGGGGATCGTGATGCTCGTCGGGTCCGTCGATGGGGTGCTCGCTGTCGTCACGCCTCCAGTCTGGCGGAATCCTGCGCCGCTGCCCCCGTCCGATTCGGTCCGGTTCGATGCGCCGCCCGGTCGGGACCGGCGGAACGCGCAGGCAGCCAGTGCCACCCGGCAACTAGGCTCGTGCCCCGTGAACCGCACGAGCGCCCGTCTTGCCGCCATCGCCGAATCGGCCACCCTCGCCGTGGACGCCAAGGCGAAGGCGCTCAAGGCGCAGGGCGAGAACGTCATCGGCTTCGGTGCCGGCGAGCCCGACTTCCCGACGCCGCAGCACATCGTCGAGGCCGCGATCCGGGCCTGCTCGAACCCGGC
>JAODBQ010000258.1 GCA_025464045.1 Ilumatobacteraceae bacterium | reverse complement strand
TGGTTGCTCGACAAGGACTGACGGTGGAAACGCGTGTGCCCCACTCCGTCGCCTGAGGCCGACGAGCAGGACTACGCGACTACGTGGCGCTCCGATTTGGCCCGAGTGCCAAGCTGACGTCATGGCCCAATTAGTACGAAGTGAACGACCCACAACCCGTAGCACTGAGCGCAACGTCCCCGCACGTTGGGATCCGCTCACCGAGTTCGAGCGAATGGTTTCGCAACTGACCCGTTTCCCGGATAGCTGGGAAGACCTCGCTTCGGCCCGCGCCGACGGGTTCATCCCTGTGGCCGACGTGGAGGAGACCGACGACGCGTACATGCTGGAGATCGAACTGCCCGGTGTCGACAAGAAGGACATCGACATCTCCAGCACCGGACGCCGCCTGACGATCACCGGTGAACGCAAGGAGAAGGAGCGCACCGGCGTATTGCGCCGCCGCACTCGCAGCGTCGGCCGGTTCGTCTACGACCTCCAGCTGCCCGGCGAGATCGACGACGAGAACATCACCGCGACGCTGAGCGATGGCGTGTTGACCGTTCGGGTGCCCAAGGCGTCGAACGAGCAAGCACGTCACGTCGAAGTGAAGTAACGCCGAATCGCATCACCGCGAGTGGCCGGGTTTGTGGAGGACCCGGCCATGCGGCGCGTCTCGGGCCCTACCGCCCTGTCCGCGCCGAAGCGTGCAGCGCGTCGAGCATGCCGTGTAGGTGGGCGACGGCGAGATCGATGTCGAGGTACTTGCGCTGCCCGGCGCGTGACTCCGCGGCCAACAGGCCGCAGCGGTGGGCCTTCTCGAAGTCGCCGTACGGGAACTTGTAGCGAGCCTTGGTGTCCTCGCCCGCCTCGTCGCCGGTGCCGAGGTACCAGCGGGCGTACTCGTCGTAGCCGTGTTCCTCGATGAAGCGGTTCTCGTCGTCGGTCGACGGCTGATGCTCGCTCCAGGCATCGCGGTCGTCGTAGACGAACCGCCCGTCGATGATCAGGCTCTTGGCGTGCTCGAAGGCTCGATCATTCAGCTTCACTGCCATGGGTGCTCCTTGTTGTCGCGATCGGTGGGTGACTCACACGGCGGAGGTCGAGGTAGTCGATGATCTCCGCATCGAGCGATAGAGGCTGTAGAGGGCGAGCCCGTAGAAACCGGCTTTGGCCCGCTCGTCCTTGCCGGCCCGGTCGTTGTGCTCGCGCAGCCAACCGACGAGGTCCAGCACCACCGCGTTGCGCCACATCCACGCCGGGAAGCGTTCAAAGCCGCGCAAGGCCTCCTTCGCCGTGGTGTCCTCGTCTGGGCGACTTTGGTTGCCACGTTCCGGCTCCTTCGCTGGCGGACGACCGGGCGTTGCCGACTGGGTTCAGCCCGAGCGTCGCGCCGGTCCTAGAAGCGCGCATCCCGCGATCGCGTGGGTGAAGGCAACCCATGGGTGAGCGTCGGCCGGGTTCGGCCTGCCCCCTTCGAAGTCGGATGGCTCGTGCTACGAGAGCTAGCCAGAACTACGCGTTCGCGGGAGGTCCGCGGTCTGCGCGCGATGTAACGCTCGCGTGGTGGGAGCAAAGCGACCCGACGACGACCCACCTCCACCGGCCCGGCCGGGGACGGTCGTCGCTCCACGGGTCGACGACGAACATCCACGGCGACCGCTCCCTCCGCTGACGCTGTCGGCCACGTCGATCGACGACGCCATCGAGACACTGCTCGAGGTCCGCTCGCCGGACGCTCCGGTCGTGTCGTTGTACTGGGCCGTTCCCGAGGACCCGGGGCAGCTCAAGGCCGGCACGTCACGGCTCCACGACGCGGCCAAAGCCGTGCGCGAGCGGGCCGAATCCGCCGACCTTTCGCACGCTGCACGGGCGTCACTGCGCGCCGACGCCGAGCGCATCCTCGAACTGCAGGAGATCGTGCCGCTCATGCAGGGACGGACGGTCGCGTTCTTCCGCTGCAGCCAACTCGACCTCGAAGAGGCGGCGATCGCTCCTGGATGGGTGCGCGACCGCGTGGAGGTCGACGCCACGCCCTACATCCGCCCGCTGCTCGCCGTGCTCGATGAATCGCACCGCTACGCCGTCGTGGTCGTCGACCGCGAGCACGGTCGGCTCTTCGACTTCTACTTGGGGCAGCTCGAAGCCGAAGACCGGGAGGACGGCCGGGCCCTGCGGAAGCCGAACTTCGCCGAGGGAGACAAGGAGCACGGCGTTCGGAACAAAGCCGAGGAGCTGGCCAAACGCCACTACCGTAAGACGGCCGCGGCCTTGCAGCGCTTCGTCGACGAGACGAGCACCGATCTCGTCGTAGTCGGTGGCCACGAGGACACGGTGCCGGCATTCCTCGATCTGCTCCCGAACGACCTGCGCAAGAAGGTGGTCGGCACGTTCGTCGCTGATCCACACACGCTCACTCCGGCGGTTGCCAGAGACCTCGCCCAGCCGGCGGTCGACGAGTACGAGCGCCGGGAAGAGGAGCAGCTGGTCGCCCAGGCGATGGAGCGAGTGGCAACTGGAGGACTCGGGGCGGAGGGTCTCGAATGGTGCCTCTTCGCCGTCGATGCGCTGGCGGTCGAACGCCTGCTGATCCAGGCTGACGCCGCTGCGCCGGGTTGGGTCTGTGACAGCTGCGGCTGGCTGGGTCTCGAGGGCGGTGTGTGCCCCGTGGACGGGCATCCCACTCGCCAGACGGCCGATGTCATCGACGACGGTGCCGCAAAGGTGCTCGAAGCGAGCGGCCATGTCGAGCACGTCTGGGCCGACACGCCGCTGCGTGAACACACGGTTGCGGCACTCCTTCGTTTCCCCGTACCCCGGCCAGCGCTCGAAACGCCGCCCGGATGAGCCGTGACCACTGACGAGGAGCGCGCCGCGTTCCGCCAGGAGCTTCGCTCGCTCGAAGAGCAGATCCGACGGCTCGGCGCCGAGGTCCAAGAGCTGGGTGAGGACCTGCGCCAGCCCGGTGAGGCGACGGCGGCACGGATGGCCGTCGAACAGCTGCTGCTGCTCGAGAGCCTCGAGCGAAGGCGAGGTCAGCTGCGAGTGCAGCTCGGCGAGGCAGCACCCACGGCGCGTGGACCGGCCATCGACCTCGATGACAATGCGCTGAATAGCTTTGGAGACGAGCCGGCAACGTTTCCGAAGGAGGGCCGGAGCGAGGAAGTGGACCCGGCGGTGTTGCCCGGCGAGTGGACGGCGCCTCGTGGTGACCAGTTGGTGGAGGCCGTCGACGTGGACGATCCGGTCGAGGCGCTCGAGGTCGGGGCCCTCTCGGCGGCGATCGAAGACGATCCCTTCGCCGACGCCACCGAACTCGCAGATCGCGCTGCGCCGCCGCCGCCGGAGGAAGCGGCGCTGAGTGGGGACGTGCGCACTCCTTCCGACGTGGACCACCTCGAAGTCGGGTTGCCGCCGGGGATCGACGTCGACCAGCTGGAGGACGCGTCGTTGGAGGACCTGATCGAAGCTGAGCTCGCCGCCATCGACGAG
Source organism: Ilumatobacteraceae bacterium (assembly GCA_025464045.1). Taxonomy (GTDB): domain Bacteria; phylum Actinomycetota; class Acidimicrobiia; order Acidimicrobiales; family Ilumatobacteraceae; genus JAODBQ01. Next base: position 1,565 of record JAODBQ010000258.1, on the reverse strand, counting down.
GGCGACCCCGAGACGGCGGCGATCATCAGTGCTGAGATCGATCGACGCGGCCGACGCGAGTAACCCGAGCACGCGGGCTCAATCGACCGCCGCGTCCGACGCGGGCGAGTCGTCATAGCCGATGATGATCGGTCGGGTAGCAGCCATGTGGCGAACCTACGCCGAGGGTCGTCGCGACGTGTCCCCCCGGACGCGTAGTCCGGGCCGGGCATGGAAACTCAAAACCTCGGCGGACTACGCGACCGCGTGATGCCTCGACGGGGTCGAGCCGCTCATGCTTGACTCGAGAGGTCGAGTGGCCATGCCCGGATGTCAGGAGGCCGATGATGCAGGTGGCGGGTGTGCCCAACTTCGAGCGGTTCTTCCGGGCGGCGGCCGACCTCGACATCGACAAGGACGATCTGAGGCGCTGCCGGGAGTTCGTCAATCGCAAGATCGCCGACCTCCTCATCCGGGCCGAGGCAGTGGCCAAGGCGAATGGGCGCGACATCATCGAGCTGGTCGATCTGCCGATCACCAAGGGTCTCCAGGAGAGCATTCACCAGTTCGAACGGCTCGACGCCGACGTCGAGCTCGAGCCGGTGCTGGAACGGATCACGACATGGCCGCAGCTCGACTTTGGACTCAGCGATGAGACGCAGGAGCAACTGCATGTCGTCGCCGGCGGGCTCTGCCTCGCTCTGGCCCGGTTGTTCCCGCTCATCGACCCGAACGTCAAGAACCCGCAGACACGCCAGTGGGAGCGGGCGTTCCGCATCTTCGATCTCCTGCTCTGATCATGCCGAGGTCTGCTCCCGATGCCCCCGGCGGACGACGAGGTCGGGTGGACCTCGCTGCCCCGACGGCGCCTGTACTGATCAGCTCAAGGACGACGTTCGCGACTGCACGTCGCCGGATGATCGGTAGACGGTGTGGAGTGTGGTGTTGAGGTCTTGGTGTCGCACGGTGGCGTTCCCATCCGCCACCATGATGACTCGGTAGCCGAGCGTGCCCGCGTCTCGTGTGAAGGATTCACAGCAGACGTTCGCGGCTGCACCGGTGATCAACCCGGTATCGGTGGTGCGCGGTGCAAGAAGGTCGGGCAGTCGACTGCGCCCGGGAAGAAGGCACTGGAGGCGCTCTTCTCGACAACGAGCTCATTGTCGTGACTCACTCGGAGGCGCGGATGCCCACTGAGGCTCGACGGCGGCCGAACAAGCGGGAGCGGCGCATTGAACGGGCGCCTTCGGCATTGCGGTTCTCGAGCGCCATCCCGAGCGCGTTGACGACCAGGCTCGCGGTCTGCGACGAGTCGATCGACCAGCCCACGACCCGCCGGGAGAACGCGTCGAGCACGACCGCGCAGTAGACCTTGCCCTCCCGGGTCGGGTGCTCGGTGATGTCGGTCAACCACAACCGGTTCGGCTCCGTCCGCGCGAAGTCGCGGTTGACGAGATCGGTCGCTGTCGGCGTGTTCGTGATCTTGCGATACCCCGGACGGCCCGGCAGACCAGTCAGGCTCAGGTGTCGCATCACCAGCTCCACCGTGCAACGCGCCACGCTCATCTTGCGACCCAGCACGAGCT
>JAODBQ010000247.1 GCA_025464045.1 Ilumatobacteraceae bacterium | reverse complement strand
GCGCTCGGTACGGTCTCGTCGGCCAGTCGTACGACGTTGCCGGCGGTCCTGCCGCTGAGTCGCCGACTCGAGTCGGTGTTCTGTGCTCGTGTCGAGGAATTGCCGGGGACGACCCGACACCTGTTGTTGCTTGCCGTGTTGGACGGCACCGGCGACTTGGCGGTGCTCGAGAGCGTCGATGATCGCGTCGTCAAGCTGGAGGACCTGTCCCCGGCCGAACACGCACGCCTTGTCGCCGTCGACCGACAGACTGGTCGTCTGACCTTTCAGCATCCGCTCATCCGCGCGGCGATTGTTGCCGTCGCGACCAAGGACGAGCTCCGAGCGGCACATCGCTTCCTCGCTCGACAACGCGAGGGCGATCGAGGACGGCAAGCGTGGCACCTCGCCGAGGCGGCGATTGGTCCGGACGAACAGATCGCAGAGCTGTTGGCAGACGTTGCACGCGCGACACTGCGACGCGGCGACGCCACCGGGGCGGTGATTCAGCTTCTGCGGTCTGCAGATCTCAGCCCGGCGGTCGGCGATCGCAGCAGTCGGCTTGCTGAAGCGGCCTACATCGGCGCCACGGTGCTCGGAGATCTCCGCGAGGTGCTGAAGCGATTGGAGGCCGTTCGTCACGCGACTCCCGAGCGAAGCGGCCGTCTCGAGATGGTCCTCGCCGACGCCTACTCCTTGATCATCGGCGCCGGCGATGTCAACTCGGCACACCGGATGCTCGTGCGAGCGATCGATGAGCTGGAGACGCCCGACGATGCGCACAGCCGGCCGCTGATCGAGGCGTTGTACGTGTTGTTGCTCTCCTGCTTCTATAGCGGTCGCGTCGAGTGTTGGGAGTCTGTGCACATCGCCGTCGACCGATTGCGGCCGACCCCTCCGAGGTTGCTGGCCATCCTTCGTGAGACTCGCGGTGACGCCGCGCGAGTGTCGCGCTCGGTGCTCGACCGGCTCGACGAGGCCGTCGCGAGCCTCGACTCGGAGACCAGTCCGGTGCGGATCGTACGTGTCGGTGTCGCCGCCTCATATGTCGATCGGTTGTCTGATTGTCGTGCGGCGCTCACTCGCGTCGCGCAGGACGGTCGCGATGGTGGCGCGATCACGTCGGCGATCGAGGCGATGTTCCTACTCGGCAACGATGGTTTCTGGTCCGGGGACTGGGATGAGTCGTCGCGTCTGTGCGCCGAAGCCCTCGACTTGTGCGCCGCCAACGGTTACGGCCTTGTCGCTCCCGGTCGGCTGTACACATCACTGATCGCTGCCGCGCAGGGCGAGTTCGAAGGCGCGCTCGCAGGGGCCGCCGAGATGGAGAGTTGGGCGGCTCCCCGACAGGTCGAGGCCGTGCGGTTCTTCGCCTGTCACGTACGAGCGTTGGCAGCTCTCGGGCGAGGCGACTTCGAGACCGCATACCAGAACGCAGCTGCGATCAGTGCGGCCGGCGAGTTCGCCTCGCACGTGCCACACGCGCTGTGGGTCATCTGGGAGCTCGTCGAATCGGCGACGCGCACAGGGCGCACTGCCGAGGCGACCCGTCACGTGGCCGCCATCGAAGCGGCGGGCATCGCCACCATCTCCGCGCGTTTGGCCATGATCGCCGGTGCAGCAGCGGCGCTGTGTGCGCCCGATGGCGAGGCACAAGCGCGCTACGAGGCGGCGCTGGGCTTGCCGCACGTTGCTCGTTGGCCGTTCGATGAGGCGCGAATCCGTCTCAGCTTCGGCGAGCGGCTGCGGCGGATGAAGGCCACCGGCCAAGCACGACGTCAGCTCAGCGCCGCGTTGGGCACGTTCGAGCGGCTGGGGTCGCGACCGTGGGCTGACCGTGCCAGGACGGAACTGCGCGCCACTGGACTCGCGGTTGGGCGGTCCGAACCGAACGGCGTTGCGTCGCTCACGCCCCAGCAGCATGAGATCGCCATCCTCGCGGCGGCCGGTCTGACCAACAAGCAGATCGGCGAGCGGCTGTTCCTGTCGCCTCGCACGGTCTCGACGCACCTCCACCAACTGTTCCCGAAGCTCGCCATCACGTCCCGCGCCGAGCTTCGCGACGTCCTTGACGACAGTCCCACCGAGCAGTAGCAAGCGGGTTGCTCGCACCTCGATCAGGCAATCGATGACGTAACCCACTCGATCGGAGCTCAACTGGGCTACGTCACAGTCACCGTCACGCGACGCAAGACGAGCACTGCAGCACGTTTGTACCTTCGAGGCATCGGTTCCCTTTCCCGAGGAGGTCACATCATGTCCAAAGCGCCCACGGCCCTGCTCGTGCACGGCGGATTCGTCGACGGTTCTGGATGGCAAGGCGTCTACGAGGAGCTTCGCCGCCGCGACATCGACGTGCGCGTCGTGCAGAACCCGACAACCTCGCTGCACGCCGACGTCGCAGCAACCAACGACGCGATCGACACGGTCGGCGGACCGGTCGTGCTCGTCGGCCACTCCTATGGCGGCGCGGTCGTCACCGAGGCCGGAACCCACGAGCATGTGCTCGGTGTCGTCTACATCGCCGCCTTTGCGCCCGACAAGGGCGAATCGGTCAACACCCTCATCGCCGACCCGCCACCCGGCGCGCCCGTCCCGCCGATCCTGCCACCGGTCAACGGGTTCCTGTTCCTCGACCGCGACAAGTTCGCCGACTCCTTCGCTGCCGACGTCTCGCCCGATCTCGCCCAGTTCATGGCCGACGCCCAGGTCCCTTGGGGGGTCGATGCGCTCACCGGGTCCGTCAGCGAACCGGCGTGGCGCCACAAGCCGAGCTGGTACCTCGTCGCCACCGACGACCGGATGATCCCACCCGCGGCGCAACGCGCCATGGCCGAGCGTACCGGCGCGACCGTGACCGAGACCAGCGGCAGCCACGCCGTCTACGTGGCCAAGCCGACCCCCGTGACCGACATCATCGAACAAGCGATCCGCCAACTCACCCCCGCCGACTGACACCCCGCCGATCGAACGAACTCACCGTGCCAACGGATCGACCGAACCGGCTCCGAGTCCAGCGCGAACCAGAGGTCGCCGTCCTTCGCGAAGGCAGCTGGGCCTGCCTTGTCGGGCGGCGCTTGGCAGCACCACCAGCCACACGACCTGATCAAGCAAAGGAGAGAACACCATGGAGGAGAACATCTCACGACGACGACTGTTGCTAGCCGGCGCAGCATTGGCCGCGTCAGCAGCGGTGATGACCACTCCGCTTGGCGCCGAAGCGGCGGCTGCCGCCACAGCGCAGCGAGACGAGCGGAGCCCGAAGGCCAAGCCCACCATCGTTTTGGTGCACGGCGGGTACGCCGATTCGTCGTGCTGGAACGGGGTCATCCCGAAGCTGCAGCGCAAGGGCTACACCACGATCGCGGGATCGAACCCGCTGCGAGGCATCCCCACTGACAGCCCGTACATCGCGAGTCTGCTGGACTCGATCAGCGGACCGGTCGTGCTCGTCGCACACTCGATGGGTGGAACCGTCGTCACCAACGCAGCAGCTGGGAAGGGGAACGTCAAGGCGTTGGTCTACATCGCAGCGTTCGTGCCCGATATCGGCGAGACGCAAGGCGATCTGATCAACAAGTTCCCAGGCAGCGAGGTCCTGCCCGTGAGCGTGCCGATCCCTTACACGAAGGCTGACGGCACCACCGGAACCGACCTGTACCTCAGCAAGGACGGCCAGGCAGCCTTCGCCGCAGACGTCTCCACCGAGACGTTCCGAATCCTGCAGGCCACCCAACGGCCGTTCGACGCGGACTCCTTCATCTACCCGACCCAAGCCGCGGCGTGGCGAACGATTCCGTCGTGGGGGCTCGTCGCCGGCCAAGACAAGGCAATCCCGCCGGCATGTGAACGCTGGATGTACAGCCGCGCGAACTTCCGCAAGATCGTAGAAGTGCCCAACTCGTCGCACGTGGCCATGCTCAGCCACCCGCACATCGTCTCAAACCTGATCGACGACGCAGCCAGAGCGACCAGCTGACCCACACCACCGGCAGTGACCACATCCCACAGCTGCCACCCTTCGCTACCCACCAGCTGGATAGCTTTCGGGCAGGGGCCCTTCGATACCGGCGGTGCTCATCTCTGGCCCGGACAAAGCCAAACCGGGCTCGACCGAGGTACGGATCACCGCCACGAATCCTGGTGTACATCCAACACGCAAGCGACAGGGCCGGTCAATCAGCTGGACGGTAACCGTCCACCACCTACGGCGAAGTCGATATGGAGCGGCGCCATCTCGTTCGGAGAGCTCGCGATTCCGGCGAGCCAGGGAATCTTTCTGCGGACACCGCTCGCAAGTCGGACAACGGCACTGCCCTATAACGACGTCCGAATGAGCGTTAGCCCTCCGCAATCGCCGGCTATGGCATCCCCTGTCAAGGCGGTCGGTGGGCGTCGAGGCCGTTGGTGGCGCGGAACTCTCCGGCGGTGTTGGTCCACGGGAACGGCTCGTCGCGGACCGGAACACCGAGCCGTCACAGAGTGGCTCCCAACCGTCGGAGACGGTCCACTCGAGGAGCCGCTCCGGCGAGATGGATGAGCAAACAGTGGCGTTGTGTCGCTCGTAGGCGGCGATCATGACGTCTGGCTCGTCGAACTGGTCGCCGAGCCACTCCCGCCACACGACTGGAACGGGGACGATCCGTGGTCGTCGTTGAGTTGGAAGATCGTCGCCGATGCGCTGCGATACCAGGATTGCGCAGAGCGCGTGGACAGCACGACGAGGGCGTCGGGGAACGCCTGGGTGATCTGCTGCCAGAACGCCGCCCCCGGGAAGTCGACCTGGGCGACGAAGCCGTCGAACACGCCCGCCCAATCAACCTGGTCGCCGCGTAGCGCCGGCGCCCAGCGTGCGAGCTGAACGCTCCCGGTCGGCGAGCACCTCGGCCATGTAATGGCAGCGGCCACCCAGCAAACGCTCCAGAGCCAACTTCAGCGAATACGTGCCGGTCCGCCCGATCCCGGGTCCGACAACCTCGAGCGTCACCCACACACCGTACGATCAATCGCCCGAACCACGACTGTCGACAGCCGAACCCGCTGCGCAAAATGAGCGCCGATAATCCCGTCACAGTCGACGGCGCCACAGCGCCCTGGAACGCCGGCTGGTGGAGGTGCGCACAAGTGTGGATCTGATGTGGGGACGGTCGTAACGACGCTCTGAGTGCCCGCGTCCTGGGTGTGCTAACGGAGCGCTAACAGCCGCCGGCTGATCCTCCCGGCACCGGCACCGAAGCGACAAGTAGCGTTCTCGATCGCATTGTGGCGGCCGACTGCATTGTCTGAGGCACCAGCCGGTATGAATCGCCAGGGGCGAGGGCGTGGCAAATTTGGCGGGTCGCGCACACGTGATGGCCGGACGGGCGCCTTGGGGCGATGGCCGCGAGACGGCGCTTCAAATGGGCGTGGTTGTTCGGGTGGCGCCTTCAACTGGCCAGGGCGGGGCGTGGGTCGAAGTGGTTCTCTTGGGCGGTGATGGTCCCGGCATCGTCGACATCGAATCGGTCGACGACGCGCAGGATGCAGGGTGGTGTGGACAGATGGATGTCAGCGCGAGCTGCGATGCCGGTGAGGTCCTCGGTGAAGTAGGTGGCGATCACCGTCACGGTGGTGATTGCGGGAGCGATAGCTTGGAAGAACGAGCGGACGTTCTCGCCGCCGGTGATTGGTTGGTCGGTGCCGCCGGGAGCGATCGGTGTTCGCAGGATGATGTCGTCGTGCCACGGGACCGGTGCCAGGTCACCGGACCGGAGGGCGTCGAAGTAGGCGTTCGCGGCGGCACGGAGTTCGTTGCGTCGAGCGGCGGTATCTCGATCCATGAGCCCGTCGGCCCGTTCACCCGCTGCTGGTTGCTGGTTGGTGTTCACAGGCCGAGTCCGAAGCCACCGAGTGAGCGGACGGTGATCGCTTCGCCCCAGTGTTGGTAGTTGTGTCCGGTGGCGAGGAACAAGAAGTCGGTTCCCCGCCATGGCGACCAGAGTTCGGCGACCCAGCCGGCGTGGTCGCCGAGGACGGCCGCTCGTCGGTAGCGGTCGCCGTCGACGGGCCGTTCGATCTCGGCGTCAGTGACGGCGTCGATGACCTCGCGGGTCCTTCGTCCTACGGCGTGGCGGTAGGAGATCAACGCGTCGACGTTGATCTGCTCGCTGAGCTCGGCGACCTCGCTGGGGGTCATGCCGGTGCCGATGTCGACACGGGAGATGCCGAGCTTGTCGGGCCACCCGTCGTCGAGGACCTGCGGCTGGTCGGCGATGGCGACATTGATGGCGACGTCCTCGCAGCGGGTCATGTGCCACACGAGCCAGGCCAGCGAGTTGAGCTCGTTGGCTGGGCGGAGTCGGAGCTGCGCTTCGTCCAGTCCGCCGAGGACCAGGTCCTGATACGTGACCCCTCCGCCCACCGCCATCTCTCGACTGTGCACGCCCGCGTGCTGCCTGTAGAACAAGCCCTTCCAGTCCATCTGGACCCCCCTTCGGTCACTCGACATGGAAGCAGACCGGCCCGGGGCTGGGCATCGGTCTACAGACCGATCCTCAGTCCGAGGTGGTGGTCTCGCCCAGCCCGGCCTCGGCTCCGAGGACGGCGGCAGCCGTACGGTCTCTGACCCGG
>JAODBQ010000240.1 GCA_025464045.1 Ilumatobacteraceae bacterium | reverse complement strand
CGCGATCTGCGCATCTCGATCACGGACCGCTGCAACTTCCGGTGCACGTACTGCATGCCCGAGGAGGGGATGACCTGGCTGCCCCGGGCCGATGTGCTGACGTTCGAGGAGATCGTGCGCCTGTCGACGATCTTCGTCGAGCGGTTCGAGGTCGACGGGCTGCGCCTCACCGGCGGCGAGCCGACGGTGCGGGCGCACCTACCGGTCCTCGTCGGCAAGCTCGCCGAGCTGCGCGTGCCGAAGGACTCTCGATCGGCGCTGGCCGGATCGCCGCCGGACCTGTCGATCACGACGAACGGGGCCACGTTCCGGCTCCTGGCGCACGAGCTGCGCTCCGCCGGGCTCGACCGGGTCAACATCAGTCTCGACACGCTGCGTCGCGACCGTTTCCGCGAGATGACCCGGCGCGACGAGCTGGTCAGGGTGCTCGACGGGATCGAGGCGGCGAAGGAGGCGGGCTTCGCGCCGGTGAAGCTCAACTCGGTCATCCAGCGCGGCGTCAACGACGATGAGATCGTCGACCTCGCCCGCTTCGGTCGGGACCACGACGTCGAGCTGCGCTACATCGAGTTCATGCCGCTCGACGCGGACGGTCACTGGGTGAACGAGCAGGTCGTCAGCCAGGACGAGATCGTCGCCACCATCGCCGAGGTGTTCCCGCTGGAGCAGCTGCCGGCGCGCGGTGCAGCGCCTGCCGATCGCTGGCGGTACCTCGACGGACGGGGCACGGTCGGCGTGATCCCGACGGTCACGAAGCCGTTCTGCGGCGACTGTGATCGGGTGCGCCTCACCGCGGACGGTCACTTCCGCACGTGCCTGTTCGCCACCACCGACTTCGATCTGCTGGCGATGATGCGCAGCGGTGCCGACGACGGTGCGCTCGCGACCGAGATCCAGCGTGCTGTCGGCCTGAAGTGGGCCGGTCATCAGATCAACCAGGTCAACTTCATCCGCCCGGCGAAGTCGATGAGCCAGATCGGCGGCTGACCAGCAGCGGGTCGTTGCGGCGCGATGTGCTCGGAGCCGTCAGACCCGGCGCAGCGGGGACCAGCCGGCGAAGCGGGCACGGTCGCCGAGGGACTGCTCGATGCGCAGGGCTTCGTTCCACTTCGCCGTGCGCTCGCCGCGGGCGATCGAGCCGACCTTGAGCTGCCCGGCGCCCCAACCGACGGCGAGGTGGACGATCGTCACGTCCTCGCTCTCACCGGACCTCGCCGACAGGATCGCGCCGCGACCCGTGCGCCGGCTCGCCTCCAGAGCGTCCGCTGCGCGGCTGAGCGTGCCGGCCTGGTTGGGCTTGACGAGCACCGCGTTGGCGACGCCGTCGAGCTCGTCGACGCGCGCCGCGTCCGTGACGAACACGTCGTCGCCGACGATCTGCACCCCGTCGCCGAGCGCGGCGGTGATCGCCCGGAAGCCGGCGAGGTCGTGCTCGCCGACGGGATCCTCCACCGACACGATCGGGTAGCGCGTGCACCACCCGGTGACGAGCTCGATCATCGCGTCGGAGTCGAGATCGCGCCCCTCCAGCCCGAGCCGGTAGCCGCCGTCGCGCCAGAGCTCGGACGCGGCGATGTCGAGCGAGATGGCGACATCGCGGCCGGGCACGAGACCGGCCCGCTCGATCGCGGCGACGAGGGCCTCGATCGCAGCCTCGTTGGTTGCGAACGCCGGCCACCAGCCGCCCTCGTCCGCAACCCCCGAACGTGCCCCGCGATCGTTCATGATCCCGCCGGCCGCGAGGTACACCTCCGCCGTCCACTCCAGCGCCTCGGCGAAGCTCGCTGCACCGGGCGCGACGATCATCAGGTCCTGGATGTCGATGCGTCGACCGGCGTGGGCACCGCCGCCGAAGATCTGGATCTCCGGCAACGGCATCGTCACGATGCCGGCGGCGGTGCCCGTGCCCGCCAGCCACGCCCACAGCGGCACGTCGGCGACTTCCGCCGCCGCGTGTGCGACTGCCATCGAGGCCGCCACGATCGCGTTCGCTCCGAGGCCCGCGAGCGACGGCGACGGGTCGAGGGCGATGAGCCGATCGTCGGCAACGCGCTGATCCGCGGCGTCGTGTCCGACGAGCGCGTCCGCGATCGGTCCGTTGACGTTGGCCACCGCGCCGCGCACGTCGAGGCCGCCGAGCCGCGTCCCGCCGTCACGCAGCTCCACCGCTTCGCCGCTGCCGGTGGAGGCCCCGGCCGGCGCGATCGCCCGTCCGACGGATCGCCCGCAGCGCACCTCGACCTCGACGGTGGGCCGGCCCCGCGAGTCCCACACGCGCCTGCCGAGCACGGCCGTGATCCGCGGATCGCGGCTCATCGCCGCACCGGCTCCAACGACGGGCGCCACGCGGCGAGGAGGGCGGCGACGGTGCGGGGTGGATCGACGAGCAACGACCGGGCGACCGTCCGCACGGCGGCCCGGTCCTCCTCGCCGAGGTACTCGACCGGCGAGAGGCCGTCGACGCGGGCGAGCAGCAGGCCGCCGACGAGATGTGCGCAGCGCGCCTCGACTGCCGCGGGGTCCTCCCACGACACGCCGGCGAGGTAGGCGCGGGTGAAGGCCGAAGCGCACTCGAGGAACGCGCCGGATGCGGCGGGGTTCCACCGGCACTTGAGCAGCAGGTGGGTCAGGCAGAACGCCGGGTCGAACGCCGGGTCGCCCCACGTGGCGCACTCGGCATCGAGCAGGACCGGCCCGCGCGGACCGACGAGCACGTTCTTCGGGCTGACGTCGCCGTGCACGAGCACGCGCCGGTTGCGCAGGTACGTCGCCCGGAGCGCGTCCAGGGCCTCGGCCCGATCCGGATGAGCGGCCGCGGTTGCCGCGAGGTACGGGTCGAGGCGCAGGGCGGCGAACATCGCCACATCGTCGAACCGGTCGCGGACCTCCGGCCGGTCGGCCGTCGCCGCGTGCACGGCAGCGACGGACGCGCCGAGCGCGCTCGCGAGCGCGGGATCGGCGCGCCCCTCGCGCAGCTCGAGCTTCCACAGCGGGTGGCTGGTCGGGGCGAGGTAGGGCATCGCGAACGCGCGCGTCGGCCCCCTGGGTGGATCGACGGCCAGCACGCCCGCGGTCAGGTCGGGGCGGATCTCGGCGACCAGCCGCATCCACGCGACTTCGGCGCCGGTGCGCTCGAGCGGCGCCCGCCACTCGCCGGCGACACGTAGTTGCGCCAACGCGCGCTTGACGACGATCGGTCCGTCCGCCAGATCGACGCGCCAGATGTCCGACGACACGCCACCGGGCAACGGTGTCATCGCCCGGGGGGCACGCCCGAACCCCATCCGCGCCAGCGTCTCCAGCACCTCCGGGTCAGCCATCGGCTGGCCGAGCGCGTCGTCGATCAGTGCGACGGCTGCTCGCCGGCGGGGCGGTCAGTCGCGGTGAACAGCTGGCGCGCACCCTCCGGATCGGGCACCATGCCCGGCGTGTCGCGGCAGAACTCGACCATGATCCCGTTCGGGTCCACGTAGTACAGCGAGTGGCACCAGCCGTGGTCGATCTCCATCAGCGGTTTGATCCCGGCCGCTGCCATCCGTTCACGGACGGCCTCCTGGCGCTCCACGGTCGCGCCGAACGCGATGTGGTTCACCCACACCGGCAGGCCGTTGCCGGTCGAGATCGCCGAGCTCCACTCCGGCTCCTCACCGACGCCGTGCACGTCGAAGAAGGCGATGCAGCTCCCGTCGCCGAGGTCGTAGAAGACGTGGCGGAAGTAGCCACCACCCTTGAACGGCTGGACCTCGGTGTGGATCAGCCGGAAGCCCATCAGGTCCTCGTAGAAGTGGTGCGTGGCCTCGATGTCCTTGCAGGCGTAGGCCACGTGGTGCAGGCCACCCGTGCGCACCACCGGCTGCGGCGTGCTCAGCGCTTCGGTGGTCTCGGTCTCGATCTCGACAGCCGTCATCGCGGGCCCCCTCTCATCCCGTGTGCAGCGTATCCCTCGACGACGCTGTGGAGGATCGGCTCGTTCGCCGCGAGCCGTCGGGCGTTGGCGATGCCGAGTCGCACGCAGCGTTCGAGCGTGTCCGCGGTGAGCCACGCGACGTGCGGCGTGAGCACGACGTTGTCGAGCGCGAGCAGTGGTGACGCGGCGTCGATCGGCTCCTGCTCGAACACGTCGAGACCCGCCCCGGCGAGCTGCCCGGTGACGAGCGCCTGCACGAGAGCGCCCTCGTCGACGATCGGCCCCCGCGCGCTGTTCAGCAGGATCGCCCCGCGCCGCATCGTCGCCAGCCGCGGAGCATCGAGGAGGCCGCGGGTCTCCTCGTTCAGGGGGAGGTGCAGCGAGACGACGTCGGATGTGGCCAGCAGCTCGTCGAGCGGTCGCCATCCCGCAGCGGAGCGGTCCCGGCGGTGGTGGATCACCTGTGCACCCATCGCGTCGACGATCGCACCGAAGCGGCGTGCGATCGCGCCGTAGCCGACGAGGCCGACGGTCCGGCCGGACACCTCGCCGAGCATCTCCGGCAGGTGGTCCAGCTGGCGCCAGCCGTCGCCGGACCGGGTGGCCCGGTCGAGCTGGGGGATCCGCCGGAGCACCGCGAGGAGCAGTCCGAGCGTCAGCTCGGCGACCGCCGTGGCGTTCACGCCGGGCAGGTTGGCGACCGCGATGCCCCGCCCGCGGGCGGCGTCGAGGTCGATCGTGTTCACGCCGACACCGAGCTTCTGGACGAGGCGCAGGTGGGGGGCGGCAGCGATCACGTCCGCGGTCACCGGTTCGAGCACGTGCAGCAGCACGTCGGCGTCGGCGATCGCGGCGCGCAGCGCATCGGCATCGCCCTCCGGTGTCGAGACCAGCGTGACGGATCCGTCCGACTCGTCGGCGAGGACGCGGGCGAGACGGGGTCCGACCGCGTAGTGCAGCAGCACCCGCAGCGGGGGCGCGTCGTGCGTCAGACGATCTCGGGCTCGAGCTCGGCGCGGGTCCACTCGTACATCCGCGCCTCGGGGACCGCTCCCTCGACATCGATCACGTGCTGGCGGGCGTCGTTGATCGCGTTGCGCACGAGGTTCAGCCCGCGCAGGCCGGGGAGTGCGTCGATGCGCTCCTCGACCCGGTCGATCAGCTCGGCGCCCTCGCCGCTGCCGAACAGGTACGCCGTCGCGAACGACGTCTCGATCTTGGGCACGTCACCGTTGCCGACGGGCGCCCACTCGTGGCGGAGGAACCACGACGTCACCTTCTGTGCCTTGCGCTCCTCCAACATGTCCCGCGCCGCTGCGGCGTAGTAGCCGGCGTGGCGGCCCTCCTGGCGCATGATCCGTCCGAGCAGCTCGGTGAGCGCAGGGTGGTCGGCGATCTTGGCGAGGCGGTTGTAGGCGGCGTTGGCCGTCCACTCGTTGATCGCGCCCCATGTCATGTGCACGGCAGGGAAGCGGCGAATCGCGTGGCCGAGGGTCCAGAACACCAGCGGGCTCCACGCCAGGGTGCGGTGGTTCCAGCTGCGCATCGCAGTGAGGCGCGGATCGTGTGCGGGGCGGTCGTGCATCGCCAGCACCCGGCCGAGCGCCTGACCGTGCCAGTACTCCTCGTAGTTCCACAGCGTCAGGAACGCGGTGAACTGCGGGTCCTTCCACGCCGGCATCAACAGCATCTCGCGGGTGTAGAGGACCGTCTGGTACTCGATGTCGTGCATGTAGCCGATGCAACGCAGCACGTGCTCGTCGAGCGGGTTCGCGCGGAAGCTGTCGAAGTCGATGTCGTCGGTCTTCAGCCGACCACCCTGCTCTTGGAACTTCTCGATCGAAATGGCCATGGTTGTTCTCCGCTGCGATCCGTCGTGTGGATCGCGAGCACCCGCCGACGTTGCCATGGGCTCCCTGCCCGGCGTCGAATCTATCCGCCTCAGCTAGGTTCGTGATTCGTGGGGCATCGGCGGTTCCTGGCCACGGTTGCCGCTGTCGTCGCGGCGGCCGTCGCGGCCGTGTCGATCGCCTCCGCGGCGTCGGGTCCCGCGCGCATCGACGGTGCCGCGACCGCGGCGCGTCCGGCCGTGCGGATCCACCAGCCGGGCCCGGTGCTCGCCGGCTGCCCGATCTATCCCGCCGACAACGCATGGAACACGCCGGTGTCCGCGGCACCGGTGGCGACGAACAGCGCGGCGATGATCTCCCGCATTCAGCGCACGGGTGGAGCCGCGCTGCACCCGGACTTCGGCGAGAACCCCGCGTACGGGATCCCGTACGTCGTGGTGCCGCCGGATCAACCACAGGTGCCGATCCGCTACGACGCGTACGGCGACGAGAGCGACCCGGGACCGTTTCCGATCCCGCTCGACGCGCCGCTGGAGTCCGGCAGCGACGCACACGTGCTCGTCTTGCAGCAGGGGAGCTGCAACCTGTTCGAGCTGTTCGGGGCGCGCCGCAGCGGCGGCGGGTGGGTCGCGCAGTCGGGCGCCCGCTTCGATCTCACGTCGAACGCGCTGCGTCCGCTCGGCTGGACGAGCGCCGACGCGGCGGGCCTGCCGATCCTGCCCGGGCTCGTGCGCTACGACGAGGTCGTCGCGGGGCGGATCGAGCATGCGATCCGGGTGACGTTCGCGCAGACGCGGGACGGGTACGTCCTCCCCGCGACGCACGCCGCGTCGGCCATCGTCGATCCGGATGCGCCGGCGATGGGGCAGCGGCTGCGGCTGCGCGCCGACGTCGACCTCGGTCGGCTGCACGGCCAGGCGTTGGTGATCGCCACGGCGATGCGGCAGTACGGACTGATCGTTGCCGACAACGGGAGCAACTGGTTCTTCCAGGGGGCGCCCGACGCGCGCTGGGACGACGCCGATCTCGAGCAGCTGAAGGCGATCCCCGGCACGGACTTCGAGGTCGTCGACAGCGGTCCGGTGCGGCCGGGCTGAACGGACCGGGCCGACGGCCGGGCCGAACGGACCGGGCAGGGCGACGGGGCGTACGGCTTCGCGAGGCGCCGCCTACTACGATCGCATGTCGAATGAGTGACGCTGATGAGTGACCTGTCCTTCACCCACCTCGACCCGCTCGGGCGCGCGCGCATGGTCGACGTCACCCCGAAGGAGCCGAGCCACCGTCGAGCGGTGGCCCGGTGCAAGGTGTACATGCGCCCGGAGACCACCGCGGCCATCGCCAACCGCGAGGTGAACAAGGGTGACGTCCTCGCCGTCGCCCGAGTCGCGGGCATCCAGGCGGCGAAGCGCACCAGCGACACCATCCCGCTGTGCCATCCGTTGCTCGTCGGCTCGGTCTACATCAACTTCGAGATCGGCGACAACCACGTCGCGGTGGAGGCCCAGGTGGACACCGTCGACCGCACCGGCGTGGAGATGGAAGCCCTGCACGCCTGCTCGATCGCTGCGCTGACGATCTACGACATGTGCAAGTCCGCCGACCGCGGGATGGTGATCGGCGAGCTGGCCCTGTGGGAGAAGACGGGCGGCCGGTCGGGGACGTACCGCCGCACCGGTAGCGTTGCTTCGACCGTTACGAATGTAGTAGAACCGTAATGAAAATGATGTCTGACGAA
>JAODBQ010000216.1 GCA_025464045.1 Ilumatobacteraceae bacterium | reverse complement strand
GGCGACGAGGGCCTGCGCCTCCTGCCGGTTCGGTGTGAGCGCGACCCGGGAGCGCACGCGTGCGAGCGTGTCGGCGTCGGTGTGGGAGGCCGCGGGCAGCGCCGCCGCGTCGAGGACGACGATCGCTGTCGGCGACGCGGCCGCCAGGACGTCGCCGACGAACTGCAACGTCGCTGGTCCGGCGAGCATCCCGGGACCGACGAGGATCGCGTCGGCGCCCTCGATCAGCGACCGA
This sequence comes from Ilumatobacteraceae bacterium, assembly GCA_025464045.1. Lineage (GTDB taxonomy): Bacteria > Actinomycetota > Acidimicrobiia > Acidimicrobiales > Ilumatobacteraceae > JAODBQ01. The sequence continues at coordinate 25,597 of JAODBQ010000216.1, read as the reverse complement.
ACTGCGGCGGCCGCACGATGCGGCCGCAGCCGGCCGTCGCGGTGCGTCGGCAGCTCGACGACCATCGCCTCCGGGACGGCGACGCCGAGCGCGGCCGGCGCAGGAGCGGCGACTCCGATCTGGAGCCGCCCCGCGCCCATCCGGAGCGCGGCGGAACCGGCGAGCAGCACGGCGCCGAGGGTGGACGGTCCGCCTCCCAGCACCAGCACCGTGCCGCGGACGTGCTTGTCGCCGTGGTCGTCCACGGGCAGCGGCCATCGGGCGAGGAGCCCGGCATCGAGCCGGATCGCCGGTTCAGCGCGGGGCAACGGGGCGCTCCGGGGCGGAGGTCACGGGTGTGCTCGCGCGGCGCAGCGGTGCCGTCCACCCGGCGCGTTCGAGGTGGGGGTGGCCGTCCTCGTCGGTGCGATAGGTGGTCAGCGAGCAGTTCGCCAGCTGTCCACCGCCCATCGCCAGCACGGTCGACTCGTCGAGGTCCTCGAGGAGGTAGCGCATCATCAGGATCACGACCTCATGGGTGACGAGGAGCACCCGCCGCCCGGCGTGTTCGCGCCCGAGCGAGTCCCGCACCGAACGCAGCCGCAGGGCGACGTCCACCCAGCTCTCACCGCCTGGCGGGCGGTGGTAGAACTTGCCGAGGCGGTGGCGGCGCTGCGCCTCGCCGGGGAAGCGCATCTCCACTCCGCGTGACGTGAGCAGATCGAGGATGCCCAGCTCGCGTTCGCGGAGGCGTTCGTCTTGGTGGACCTTCATCTCGCGCCCGGCGGTCTCCAAGACGATCTCGGCGGTCTGCACGGCGCGCAGGTACGGCGACGAGACGACCACGTCCGGCACGTCGGTGCACGTCGCCAGCCACGCGCCGAACGCCGCCGCCTGCTCCCGACCGAGATCGGAGAGCGGCACGTCCATGTCCCGATCCGGGATCGCCAGCGTCTCCAGGTCGGAGTGTCGGGCTGCGTCGCGGATCACGTTGCCCTGGCTCTGGCCATGTCGCAGCAGCCACAGTTCGGAGGGTTCGTTCAGCATGGTGCAGGGCCGTACCCGCACCCACTCGGGTTCATGCCTCCGGTGCGCGCCGCGGTGGTCGGAGCGGTCGGTGCGCGTCCCGCAACGGGTGAACCGGCCCACGTTCCGCCGGCCGACGGGTAGCGCCGCCCGGGCGGGGGTACGGCGGCACCGTCGACGACCGGAGCGATGGCTGTCGACGCACCGAGAACGATCGAGAGGGCTTCGACATGAAGGCAGTCGTCTGGCACGGCAGGCGCGACGTCCGCGTGGACACGGTTCCCGATCCCGTCATCCAGCAACCGACGGACGCGATCATCCGGATCACCTCCAGCGGCCTGTGCGGATCGGACCTCCACCTCTACGAGGTGATGGGTCCGTTCATGACGGAAGGCGACATCCTCGGGCACGAGCCGATGGGCGTCGTCGAGGCCGTCGGCAGCGCGGTGACCCACATCGCCCCAGGGGACCGTGTCGTCGTCCCGTTCAACATCTCCTGCGGCCACTGCTCGATGTGCGGCTCGGGCCTGCAGTCGCAGTGCGAGACGACCCAGGTGCGCGAGTACCAGAAGGGCGCGGCATTGTTCGGCTACACGAAGCTGTACGGCCAGGTGGCCGGCGCCCAGGCCGAGCTGCTGCGCGTCCCGCAGGCGCAGTACGGGCCGATCAAGGTTCCACACGGCCTGCCCGACGACCGGTTCGTGTACCTCTCGGACGTCCTGCCGACCGCGTGGCAGGCCGTGCAGTACGCCGGCGTGGGACCCGGCAGCACCCTCGTGATCCTGGGTCTCGGACCGATCGGATCGATGGCCGCCCGCGTGGCGACCCACCTCGGCGCGGCGAAGGTGATCGGCGTCGACCTCGTGCCCGAGCGGCTCGAGCGGGCGCGCCTGCACGGCGCCGACGTGATCGACCTCCGCGACTTCGACGAGGACCAGGCGCAGGTCGCCGAGGCGATCCGCGATCTCATCGGCCGTGGGCCGGATGCCGTGATCGACGCCGTCGGCATGGAGGCACACGGTTCGCTCGGCGCGCAGATCGCCCAGTCGGTGGCCGGCCTGCTGCCCGACAAGGTCGCAGAGAAGCTGATGCAGCACAGCGGCGTCGACCGCATGGCCGCGCTGCAGATGGCGATCGAGGTCGTGCGGCGCGGCGGCACGATCTCGGTTGCCGGCGTCTACGGCGGGATGACCGATCCGCTGCCGATGATGGTGCTCTTCGACAAGCAGATCCAGGTGCGCATGGGACAGGCCAACGTCAAGCGCTGGATCGACGACATCCTCCCGTTGCTCACCGACGTCGACGTCCTCGGGGTGGAGGACTTCGCCAGCCACCACCTCCCGTTGGAGGACGCGCCCCACGCCTATGAGATCTTCCAGAAGAAGCAGGACGACGCGGTGAAGATCCTCTTCAACCCGGGCGCGCGGCGGGGATGATCGGCGACGCGACCGCCCGGTGCTGCTGAGGCGTTGAGTGCCCGAGCTGCCGGACGTCGAGGGGTTCCGGCGGCTCGTCGCGGAGCGCGCGTGTGGTGCGACGATCGTCGATGTCGACGTACGTGACGCCAAGGTGCTGCACCGCGTGTCGCCGGAGGAGCTCGGGCGGGCGCTCGTCGGTCGTCGCCTCCGGAGCGCGGAGCGCCAGGGCAAGTGGCTGTTCGTTCCGACCGACGGCGAGACGCTCCTCGTCCACTTCGGGATGACAGGCTCGCTGCGCTGGCAGCCGTGCGACGATGCCATCACAGCGCGCGACCGCGTGCTCCTGCTGACCGACGGCGGCCGGCTGACCTACCGCGACGGACGCAACCTGGGCACGATCGCGGTCGCGAACGACGTCGCCGAGCGCGAGGCGATCACCGGGCCGCTCGGGCCGGACGCGCTGGCGGTACGCGGGCCGGAGCTCGGTGCGCTCCTGCGTGGGTCGCGTCGGGGCGTGAAGGTGACGCTGATGGACCAGACCGTCGTCGCCGGGCTCGGCAACATGCTCACCGACGAGATCCTGTGGCGGGCACGGATCGATCCCGCACGGCCGTGCCGCAGCCTCGACGACGCGGAGGTCGACGAGCTCCACGGTGCGCTGCGGCGGGTGCTGCGCGAGGCCGTGCGCGCGGCCCACATCCCGCGTGGACCGTCGTGGCTGTCGGGTCAACGTGGCGTCGACGATCCGACGTGCCCCCGCTGTCATCGCCGTCTTGCGTGGCGCCGGCTGGCTGGCCGCAGCTCGTTGTGGTGTCCGCACGACCAGCGTGCACCAGCTCCCCATCCCCCGACCGCGGCGTTTGCGGGGCGCGGCTCTGGGTAGCCAAGAAGCATCCGAACGCGAGGAGCACACCCGATGAGCGACGCGGATCACGCCGGCGACAGGGCCCAGGAGGCTGCCGACGAGGGCAGTGGTGCCGGGGAGCGCATCGAGGAGCACAGGGCGGATCCGGACTGGCGGGCGACCGCGCGATGAGGATCGTCGTCGTCGGAGCGACCGGCAACATCGGCACGGCCACCGTCCGCGCCCTCGCACAGGATCCTCAGGTGACGTCGATCGTCGGCATCGCCCGCCGCCTGCCGGCGCCACCGCTCGCGTCGGCGCCACCGCCCGCGTCGTCGACGTCGTCGACGGACGAGCTCGGAGGTCGCGTCGAGTGGCAGGCGGTGGACATCGAGCACGACCCGCTGGACGTCGTCGCCGGAGCGGATGCCGTGATCAACCTCGCGTGGAAGCTGCAGCCGCCGCACCGTGTGCCGGAGATGGACGCGACGAACATCATCGGTGCTCGCCGCCTGCTCGCGGCTGTGGCGCTGCACGGCGTCCCCGCGCTGGTCTGCGCGTCGTCGGTGGGCGCGTACGCGCCCGGTCCGAAGTTCCGGCACGCGGATGGGACGTGGCACGTGGTCGACGAGACCTGGCCGGCGACCGGGGTCGCGAGCAGCACCTACTCGACGCAGAAGGCCGCGGTGGAGGACATGCTCGACCAGTTCGAGCAGGCACACCCCGCGACCCGGGTCGTGCGGCTGCGCACGAGCCTCGTGTTCCAACGCGACGCTGCGTCGGAGATCCATCGTCTGTTCCTCGGGCGCCTGGCGCCATGGCACCTGCCGCGCTTCCTGCGGTGGATCCCGGCACCCGAGCGGTTGGTGTTCCAGGTCACCCATGCCGACGACATCGGCGCCGCGTATCGACTGGCGGCGACGCAGGACGTCTGCGGCCCGTTCAACATCGCGGCGGAACCCGTCGTGACGCCCCAGCTGATCGCCGAAGTCGTGGACGGTCGCACGATCCGCATCCCGGCCGCTGTGCTGCGGTGGGCCGCGCAGGCGACCTTCAGGCTCCGGCTGCAGCCGACGGAAGGTGGCTGGATCGACATGGCCGTCGGCGCGCCGTTGATGGCCACGACGCGGGCACGTGACGTGCTCGGCTGGACTGCGACGATCTCGGCGGCGACCTGCATCCGCGAGCTCGTCGACGGCATCGGCCGTGGCGCAGGAACCGCGACCGCACCGCTGGCGCCGCGGACCGGGCCGGCCGACGTCGAGGAGCACGCGCATGATGAACGTTCACGGTGGTCGACGCCGAGACCGAGACGAGGAGGGAACCCGATGAGCGGCGAACGAGCAACATCCGAACCGTCGTCGATGGCCGCGGCGGACGTCGCCAACGGCGAGCAGCCGCAACCGCGAGCCGAACCGCCGAGGACCGAGCATCCGACGCCCCCGAGTCCCACCGGGGACGATCCGGACGCGCCCGGTCTGTACGTGCTCGACCCCGAGCGCGGCGATCCCGTCGAACCGAACGAACCGGCCTGATCACCGCTCGTGCCGACCGTCGCGCGTCCTCGCGACAGGTCTTGGCGATCAGATCCGGATCGTTCAGCCACAGGACCTCGTGCGCGGTGCTACTTGCTGCTGTATGCACGGGCCGGAGGCCAGCCGCGGTTCAGGCCCTCGCGCTGTAGCCGAGGATCGCCTTCGTCTCGAGGAACTCCTCCATGCCGAACTCGCCCCACTCGCGGCCGTTGCCGGACTGCTTGTAGCCACCGAACGGGGCGTTGAGGTCCCCGGGCGCGCCGTTGAGGTGGACGTTGCCGCTGCGGATCTTGCGCGCCATCGCGCGGGCGCGATCCCCGGTGCCGGAGATGTACCCGGACAGGCCGTAGCTGGTGTCGTTGGCGATGCGGACGGCATCGTCGTCGTCCTCGTAGCCGATCATCACGAGCACCGGTCCGAAGACCTCCTCGCGGGCGATCGTCATGTCGTTGGACACGTGCGAGAACACGGTGGGCTTGACGAAGTACCCGGTCTCCAGCCCCTCGGGCTTGCCCGGGCCGCCGACCTCGAGCTTGGCGCCCTCCCCGATGCCCTTCTCGATCAGCGACTGGATGCGGTCGTACTGGACGCCGGACACGACCGGACCGATCTTGCTGGTCTCGTCATTCGGATTGCCGACGACGACGTTCTTCGCCGCCGCGGCGGCGATCGCCGCCGCCTCGTCCATGCGTGCCGCCGGCACGAGCATCCGCGTCGGCGCGTTGCACGACTGACCGGAGTTGTTGCACATCGAGGCCATGTCGCGGGCGATCGACTTCTCGAAGTCGGCGTCGTCGAGGATGATGTTGGCGGACTTGCCGCCGAGCTCCTGCGACACCCGCTTCACCGTCGGAGCCGCGTTGCGCGCCACCTCGATGCCTGCACGCGTCGAGCCGGTGAACGAGACCATGTCCACGTCGGGGTGCGACGACAGCGCGGTGCCGACGGTCGGGCCGTCGCCGTTGACGAGGTTGAACACGCCGGCCGGGACGCCGGCCTCCTCGAGGATCTCCGCGAACAGGATCGCGTTCAGCGGTGCGACCTCGGACGGCTTGAGCACCATCGTGCAGCCGGCGGCGAGCGCTGGAGCGACCTTGCAGGCGATCTGGTTGATCGGCCAGTTCCACGGGGTGATCAGCGCGCACACGCCGATCGGCTCACGGCTGATCAGCGTGGTGCCCATCTCCTTCTCGAACTGGAACTCGGAGAGCACCTTGCGCGCAGTCGTGAAGTGACCGATGCCGGCGCCCGCCTGGGCGCGCTGGGCCATCCACAACGGTGCGCCCATCTCCTGGCTGATGATCTGGCCCATCTCGGCCATGCGCGTCTTGTACACCTCGACGATCCGGTCCAGCAGGGCGACGCGCTCCTCGCGGCTCGTCGCCGAGAACGTCTCGAACGCCGCCTTGGCGGCGGCGACGGCCGCGTCGACGTCCGCGATGCCACCCATCGCGATCGACTCGATCACTTCCTCGGTGGCCGGGTTGATGACCTCGAGCGTCTCGCTGGAGATCGGCGCGACCCATTCCCCGTTGATGTAGAACTGCCTGGCGTGGTCCATGGATGTCTCCCCGGTTCGATGCTGTGGTCGACGACTGCAATGCGCCGACCGTCCTGCGGTGGCGCCGTGGTGCAGGCTACGTGCGTCGTCGCGCCGTTCGCCAGGCGTGCGCGCGACGAAGTTGCAGGCTGCGCCATCGAGCCGGCAGCACAGCGTCAGTCGTTGACGCGGCAGCTCATCCGGTCAGGGGCTGGGCAGGGACAGCACGAACCGGGCGCCACCGGCCGGGCCGTCGGTCACCGCGACATCACCGCCGTGGGCGTGGGCGACCGACGCGACGATCGCCAGTCCGAGGCCGGCACCGCCGGAGTCGGTGTGGCGCGCCTCGTCGAGACGACCGAACCGTCGCAACACGACCTCGCGGTCGGCGGCATCGACGCCCGGCCCGTCGTCGTCGACCGTGATCCGCGCCAGCCCGTCGACTGCGCCCACCGCGACGTGGACCGCAGTCGTGGCGTGGCGGCAGGCGTTGGCCAGGAGGTTGCGCACGGCGCGGGCGACGAGTCGCTCGTCGACCACGGCAACCGTGACGTTGCCGTCGATCGTGATCGTCGGCGCGTTGTCGCCGCTCGGCATCGTCGCCGACTCCGTCTGCACGATCGCGAGCAGGTCCGTGGCGCGACGGTCGAGCGGTGGTTGCTCGTCGAGCGTGGACAGCAGCACGAGGTCGTCCACCCGCAGCGCGAGCCGGTTGCCGAGCTCGCCCAGCCGGCGGAGGAGGCCGGCGTCGGGCTGGCTCGGATCGCCGTTCGCCAGCTCCAGCTCGCCCTGCAGCGCCATCAACGGCGTGCGCAGCTCGTGGGCTGCGTCGGACGTGAACTGACGCTGCGCCCGACGGCCGACCGCGATCCGGTCGAGCATCTCGTTCACCGTCCGCGCGAGGTGTTCGATCTCGTCGTCGGTGTGCGGTACCGGCACCCGCGTCGACACGTCGCGTGCGTCGATGGTCGCCGCGAGCTCGGTGATCTCCGACACCGGCCGCAGGGCCCGCCGCGTCGCCAGCCCGGCGATGGCGGCGGTCAGCACGACGCCGAGCGGCACGCCGATCCACAGTCCCCGGTACAGCGAGTGCAGGCTGTCCGACAACGGCGCCTGCGACGCGTGGCCGACGAGCCGGTACGACTGCGACCCGATCGTGATCGTCCGGGTGGAACGGATGTCGTCGGAGGGCACGAACACCGGCGTCGTCGGTCCGGTGGCGATCGCTTCGACACCGTCCGGGGTGACGATGCTGACGGTCGGCGAACCGCCGCGCAGCCTGACCTCGAGCTGATCGAGCACCTGGTGGACCCGCTCGCGGATCGCGTCGCGACCGCTGTTGGCGATGTACAGGAAGCCGATGCTGCCGAGCAGCGAGTACAGGCACGCCGTCACGACGAGGACGGTGAGCACGACCCGGCCGCGCACCCCCGAGAGCGGCTTCGGGCGGGCGTGTCGGCGACGGCCGCTGCGCTCGACGGTCGACTCGCGCTCGACGGTCATCTCGCGGTGATGCGGTAGCCGAGGCCGCGCACGTTCTCGACCTCGACCGGGTCGAGCTTGTCGCGCAGCTTGCGCAGGTAGATGTCGACGATCGACGCGTCGGTCCCGGACTCGGCGCCCCAGACGTCGTCGAGCAGCTCCTGGCGCGACACGCACCCGCCGTTGGCCAGCAGCAGGTGTCGCAGCAGCTGGTCCTCGCGGTTGGTCAGCGTCACGTCTGTCGCGCCCACCGTGCACCGCCGGATCGCCAGGTCGTAGCGCAGTGCGCCGCGCTCGATCAGGTTCGTCGACAGTGTCGCACTGCGCCGGATCAGCGCACGCAGGCGCGCGCTGATCAGGGCGATGCTCGCCGGCTTGGTGAGGAAATCGTCGGCTCCGGCGTCGAGCAGATCGATCTGGTCGTACTCGCCGGATTTCGCCGTGAGGACGAGGATCGGCGTGGCCACGCCCTCGGCGCGCAGTCGTTCGCAGACCCGGTAGCCGCTGAGACCGGGCAGCAGCAGGTCCAGCACGATCGCCGCGTGCCCGCCCTCGAGCGCCTTCCACAGCCCGGACGGACCGTCCGCCGAGACGTCGACGTCGAAGCCCTCGGCCTGAAGGCCACGCTGCAGGACGCTGCGGATCGCGTCGTCGTCTTCGACCACCAGGACCCGCATCGGCGACACGGTAGCGACGCCGCATCCGCTGATGGCTGCGGCGCGGAGGGCCACGTTCAGTCCGTGCTCAGTGTCGTACGTGGTTCCCTTCAGCAACGGGTGGCGCATGGTGCGAGGAGCGCCGGAACCGCGGCGCCCCGAACACGAAGGACATCGAGCATGCGAACACGAAGGAAGCTCACCGCGATCGGAGCGCTGACGTTGGCCGGATCGGCCGTCGTCGGTGGCGCGCTGGTCACCTCCCACGCCATGGCGGCCAGCACCACGCCGACGAAGGGGACGATCACGGTCGTCTCGATGCAGGCTGGTGCCGACAGCGCGATCCAGTGCACCTACGACGGTGTGGACCTGCCGTCACCGGCCGGTGTGCCCGGCAGCGGCGGCGCGGCGCTGACAGGCGCCGTCGCGGTGCCGCCCGATGGTGGTCCGAACCTGATCGTGCGAGCCGACGGCGATGGACCGCAGCTGGTGAGTGGGACGGCCGAGGACGGCTCGACGGTCGGTGACCCGGCGGTCGGTGGCGCGGTCGGTGAGGGCACCCCGGTGAGCCGCACGGACCAGAGCGGTGCGACGACGTACGCCGTCGGCCAGGCCGTCAGCGCCTCCCCGGCCGACCGATCCGACGGGCCGGCGACGCAGACCGCGGGCTCCCCGGCCGCTGACGGTTCGTTGCCCCCCGACCTCACGGGCGTGCCGGCGATCGTGCTCGACAGCAAGGACGCTCGGCCCGGCACCGCGGAGGAGTGCGCGGCGCTGCAACCGAGCACCATGGTGCTCCCCCTCCAGCCGCCGACCTCGGCGCCCTGACCGCATTCCAGAGCCGACCGGTCATCGTCCGACCGAGCGATGCTCGGTCGGACGGTGACCGGACCGGCACGCGACGGGTGCAGGCCCGCGCCGCAGTGGCGTCTCATCGCCTGCGAGTGGCCGAACCTCCTAAGTTGGCGGCATGCACGAACGAGTCGAAGCGATCAGTCGGTCGCTGCGCTCGGTGCCTCGCCTGCAGCGGTTCGTGGACGACGCCGACCACGGTCCGCTGCCGGCCGTCCTCGTCGTGCTGACGCTCACCACCGGGGTGATCGACGCGGTGAGCATCCTCTCCCTCGGGCACGTGTTCGTCGCCAACATGACCGGCAACGTCGCGTTCCTCGGCTTCGCGCTCGTCGGTGCGGCCGGCTTCTCCCTGGCTGCGTCGCTGACGGCGCTGGTGGCGTTCTTCGCCGGGGCATTCGGCATCGGGGTGCTGCTGCGTCGCACGATCATCGATCGTCTCGTGCTCATCCGCATCGCGATCGTCGCCGAGATCGCGCTCGTCGTCGTGGCGCTGGTGGTCGCGGCGATCGGCGAGGAACCGTTCACCGGCATCGGCCGGACGCTCATCCTCACCCTGCTCGCGTTGGCCATGGGCATCCAGAACGCCGCGGCCCGGCAGCTCGCGGTGCCCGACCTGACCTCGACCGTGCTGACGCTCACGTTCACCGGGCTCGCCGTCGACGGGCTGAGGAAGCAGTCGCGTGCGACGATGACCCGCCGCGGTGCCGCGTTGGGGGCGATGCTGATCGGCGCGCTCGCCGGCGCCGCGATCGACATCCACGGCGGCGCGGTCTGGGCGCTCGCACTGGCGATCCTGCTGCTGCTCCTCGCCGGGGGCGCCGCCGCGGTGCTGCCGACGCAGCTCGGGCAGTGGCGTCGGCGCCGCTGAGGTCGCGGCTCCCGCTGTGCCTGACCGCATCGCCCCGGCCAGCGCGGCGCACTCCAGGTGTGGAAACATGACTGCGTGAGTCGGGATTCGGCGCCGCGCCCGAGCAGATCGGCGCGCACTGCGGACGGCGAACCTTCGTCGGGCGACGGGCTGCGCGAGGTGCTCGACGGGATCGCCGCACGTGCCGCGGGGCACGACGCGGACGGGTCGTTCCCCTTCGAGGCGTTCGACGCGTTGTCTCGCGAGCGGGTGTTGAGTCTCACGGTTCCCGCCGACGTGGGCGGTGGTGGTGGGGTGCTCGCCGATGCAGCGCAAGCCGTGCGCGCGGTCGGTTGGGCCGACCCCTCCGTGGCGCTCGTGCTGTCCCAGCACCTCGGCTTCCACCACAACATGAACCCCGATGCCAACCCTGCCGCTGCTCCTGACGGACCAGCGGGTGCCGCGTGGCCGGCTGACCTCCTGCGGCGCGTCCGGCAGAGCTCGATCGACGGCGTGGCGCTGGTCAACGCGCTGCGCGTCGAGCGCGACCTGGGGACACCCGGACGGGGCGGCCTGCCGGCGGCGGTGGCGAGCCGACTGCCGAACGGCGCCGGGTGGCGGCTGAGCGGCCGCAAGATCTACAGCACCGGCATCCCGATGCTGCGCTGGTTGCTCGTCTGGGCGAGGACAGACGACGACGATCCGCTCGTCGGCACGTTCGTGGTCGATGCCGAGTGCTCGAACCACCGTGTCGAACGTACGTGGGATTCGCTCGGCATGCGTGCCACGCGCAGCGACGATGTGATCTTCGACGGCGTGGAGATCCCGCTCGACCACGCGGTGGCGTTGGCGCCGGCGAGCAGCGGTCCCGGTGCGGTCGACCCGGTCGTGCAGGCGACGAACGCGATCCTGATCAGCGCGGTGTACCAAGGCGTTGCGCGGGCGGCGCGGGACTGGCTGGTGCGCTACCTCAACGAGCGCACGCCCACCAACCTCGGTGCGCCGCTGGCCTCGTTGCCACGGTTCCAGGAGGCGTTCGGGCGGATCGAGGCGATCGTCGCCACCGGCGACCGGCTGCTGATGTCCAGCGCGCAGGAGATCGACGCGGCGCCCGGCGCAGCGGAGCCGGCCGCGCACGCGCAGCTCGTCAAGTACGAGGTGACGAACGGTGCCGTCGACGCCGTGCTCACCGGCGTCCGCTTGATCGGCAACCCAGGGCTGCTGCGCACGAGCCCGCTGGAGCGCCACCTGCGCAACGTGCTCCACGGTCCGGTGCACAGCCCGCAGGACGACACGATCCTCGTCGGGGCCGGGCGCGCCGCGCTGCGCGCCGCAGCAGTCACGGAGGTGCACGGATGAGCGAGGTCAGGGGAACGGTCGCCGGCCGCGAGGCGGGCGAGGTGGAGATCATCGGCTGGGTCGCGCCGCAGGAGTCGTCGGAGATCATGCCACTGCGCGGACCGACGTTCGACCTGGCCGTGCTGACGCGTACCGCGCAGGTGCACGAGACGGCAGGGTTCGACCGCGTGCTGATCGGCTACTTCACCAACGGTGCCGACGGCTTCATGGTCGGCGCGCACGTCGCCGCGGTCACCGAGCGGCTCGGCCTGCTGCTGGCCCATCGACCCGGGTTCGTGGCGCCGACGTTGGCGGCGCGCAAGCTGGCCACGCTCGACCTCGTCAGCGCCGGTCGCCTCGCCGTGCACATCATCAGCGGCGGCAGCGATCCCGATCAGGCGCGCGACGGCGACTACGTCGATCACGACGCGCGCTACCGCCGCTCCGCCGAGTACGTCGATCTGCTGCGCGAGACCTGGGCCGCCCACGCCGCGTTCGACCACGCCGGCGAGTTCTACCGGGTGGAGGGCGCGCTGTCGGACGTCTACCCGGCGAACGGTGTGTCGATCCCGGTCTACGGCGGCGGCGGATCCGACGCCGCGGTCGCCCTGCTGTCGGCCGGCCTGGACACGTTCATGGTGTGGGGCGAACCGCTCGCCGACACCGTTGCGTTCTACGACCGAGTCCGCGCTGCCGCGGTGCCGACCCGATCCGAGATCGGTCTCAGCGTGTCGACCCGTCCGATCCTCGGCCCGACCGACGGCGCGGCGTGGGATCGCGCCCGCGGCTTCCTCGATCAGGTCGTCAGCCGCACCGGTGGGCGACGCGCCCCGGCACCGGAGAACGTCGCGTCGCAGCGCCTCCTCGAGAGCGCTGCCCGCAGCGAGGTGTTCGACCGCTGCCTGTGGACCCCGCTGGCCGCGGCCACCGGGGCGCGCGGCAACTCGACCGCGCTCGTCGGCTCGCCCGAGACCGTCGCCGAGGCACTCGCCGACTACGTCGACATCGGTGCGACGACGTTGCTGATCCGCGGCTACGAACCGCTCGCGGACGCCGACGAGTACGGTCGGGAGCTGATCCCGCGCGTGCGCGCGATCGTCGCCGAACGAGCAGCCCGACGCCGCGCCGAGGTCGACGCCCACCCCGCCGCCGCAGCAGGTCCTGGCATCCCACCGCCGGCGATGAGAGGTGCGCCGGGTACGTCGCGCATCGCGTCACGGAGCTCTTGACGTTCCGTCGTCACGTGCCCTGTTCGCTGCCTCGCCGCGGCCCGAGCGCGCCGACCGGCAGCGTGCCGGCGACCACCGCCGTGGCAACTGCAGTGAGACCGCGATTGTTCGATCGCGAGTAGTTGCGCAGGCGCGAGAACGCCTGATCCAGGTCGATCTGCGCCCGCTCGGAGATCATCCCCTTGGCCTGCTCGATCACGACCCGGCTGTTCAGAGCGTGCTGCAAGTGGCCCTCGCGCACCGCGGCGGCGCGGATCAGCTGATCCTGGACGATCGCGATCGTGGCCACGTCGGCAAGGGCCCTGGCGAGCGCGATGTCGGTGTCGGTCATCGGGCGCGGCTCGCTCATGAACATGTTCAAGCAACCGAGGGTCAGGTCGCGCAGGCGCAGCGGCACGGCCGCCACCGAGGGGAACCCGGCGTCGATGCACTCCGACGCGAACAGTGGCCACGGCGATCCCGCAGCCATGTCGGCGTTCGTCACGGTGACGCCGGTGCGGTAGCAATCCAGGCACGGGCCCTGCTCGTTCTGGATCTGGAAGAGCTCGAGCAGCTGGATCTGCTCGCTCGACGCGCCGACCACGCGGAGATGGCTGTGCTCGTCGACGAGCAGGATGCCGGCCGCGGCCACACCGAGCAGGTCGATGCAGCGCAGTGCGAGGGTGGTCAGCAGATCGACGACGTCGAACTCGTCGACGAGGGTGTCGACCAGCTCGACGAACGTCAGCGCCGCAAGGGCGCGGCGATCCTCGGCTGGTTGTGCGTGCTGGGACATGCCTAGGACTCCTCTGCCCGCTCGGGCTGATCGTTGCTCAGTCGCAACCGGCGCGCCACGATCTCGCGGGCGACGACCTCGACGGACTGATCGGTGGCGTGCGCGTGCATCTGGATCCGCAGCAGTGCCTCGGCGACGGTGATCTTCAGCTGGACCGACACCATCCCGGACGCGTGGTGGATCTCGGCGCGATGGACGACGATGCCGCCGACTCGTCTGCCGTTGGCGCCGGTGTTCGCGTTGGCGCCGGTGTTCGCGTTGGCGTCGTTCGGCCTCGTCGCCAGCTCCTCGGGCGCGCCGTGCAGGCTGATCACGACCTCGGTGAGGACGTCGGCGAGCGCGAGGCTGTCGTCGTCCTGGGCACCCGTGAGGTCGCCCTCGTCGTCCTGGTACAGGGTGAGCACGCCGACGCGCCAGCCGCGCATGGTCAGCGGATAGGCGAACACGGCGGCGATCCCGTTGCTCTGGGCGAGCTCGACGAACGACGGCCAGCGTCCCCGTGCCGCGCGGTCGAGGCGCGGCGCGTGGACCGGGCGCCGTGAATGGTAGGCGTCATGACAGGGACCTTCGCCGAGCGTGAACTGCAGATCCTCCAACGTCGCCATCCGCTGGTTGGAGACGCAGACCGGTCCGCCCCCTGACCGCCCGCCCATCAGCGTGATGCCGGCCCCAGCCACGGCGAGCAGGTCTGCGCTGGCGCCGCACAGGCTCGTACCCGGCGACCTGGTCACCTCGCGGGCGAACGCCACGGCCAACCGAACGGATCGGTCGTCGTTCATCACCCACGCTCGGCCTCGCCGAGCTCCACGCCTGACGGCACGGCGCACCTCCTGAATCCCTGTGCGTCACCAGGGACCGGAGCGACGCGTGAGCCAGCAGCCTACCTCGCGGCGGGCGACGCCACTGGCTGACACCTCAGGTGGGCGAGTCGATCGTCGGTCGGCCGGTCCAGGTCGGGGCGCGCCGTTCGACGAACGCGGCGATGCCCTCCTTGGCGTCGTCGAGCGCGGTGACCCGACCGAACAGCGAGCTCTCGGCGCGCAGCGTCTCGGCCACCGACTTGTCCATCGCGTCCCACAGCAGGCGCTTGGACACGGCGACGGACACAGGCGCCGTGTTCGTGGCGATGTCGGCCGCGAGCGCCATCGCCGCGGGCAGGACCTCGGCGCTGGGCAGTGCCCTGGAGACGAGACCCAGGGCGAGCGCCTCGGCGCCGGAGAACATCCGCCCCGACAGCAGCAGCTCGGCGGCCACCGAGAACCCGACGACGCGCGGCAGGATCGCGTGGGAGGCCAGCTCCGGGATGGCTCCCCGGCGCACGAATGCGAACTGGATCTTGGCGTCCTCGGCGGCGATGCGCACGTCGCACAGCAGCGGGTAGGTGATCCCGACCCCGACGGCATGGCCGTTGATGGCGGCGATCACGGGCTTGCGGACCTGGTACGGCCAGCACTCGCGCAGCGACGGGGCGGGCCCGCCACCGAACTCGCCTCCGGACAGGTCCGCGCCCGCACAGAACGCCCGTCCGGCGCCGGTGACCACGACGACGCGCACGTCGTCGTCGCCGTCGGCCTCGGCCATCGCATCACCCAGCTCCGCGCCGAGCCGGCTGTTCCAGGCGTTGAGCCGCTCGGG
This sequence comes from Ilumatobacteraceae bacterium, assembly GCA_025464045.1. Taxonomy (GTDB): domain Bacteria; phylum Actinomycetota; class Acidimicrobiia; order Acidimicrobiales; family Ilumatobacteraceae; genus JAODBQ01. The sequence goes on along the minus strand of JAODBQ010000216.1, from coordinate 10,438 downwards.
TCGGTTGAGGGTCACCGTGGCGACACCATCCGACACGTCGTAGAGGACCGTCTCGTACGTCATGCGCGGACCGTACCTCGGCACGGCCGCGGCCGAGCACCTGGGCGAACGCTTCGGCCGCGACGGTGACGACGGGTCGTGGTCGACGGCCTTCGGGCGCAGCTCGAGCTCCGCCGCGGCCGGGTTGCGGCCGCGTGCGCTCAACCCTGCGTCGGGTGCGGTGGGCGATGCAAGATGTCGCCAGCCAGTACGACGAGCGTTGGGGGTCAGATGAGCCGGATGTGCGAGGGACGGGTGTGCATCGTCACGGGAGGTGGTCGGGGGATCGGGCGTGAGCACGCGCTGCTGCTCGCCCACCACGGGGCCAAGGTGGTCGTCAACGACTCCGGTGCGGCAGTGGACGGCACCGGCGGGGATGCCAGCGTCGCCCAGCACGTGGTCGACGAGATCGTCGCCGCCGGTGGCGAGGCCGTCGCCAACGACGGGTCCGTCGACAGCTGGGAAGCGGCGCAACGGCTCGTCAACCAAGCCGTCGAGACGTACGGCGACCTCCACGTGCTGGTCAACAACGCCGGCATCCTGCGCGACCGGGTCCTCGCGAACATGACCGAGGAGGAGTGGGACGCGGTGATCCGGGTGCACCTCAAGGGCACGTTCGGGACCAGTCGTTGGGCCGCGGCCTACTGGCGGGAGAAGGCGAAGGCCGGCGAGAAGCTCGACAACCGGATCATCAACACCTCGTCGGTCTCCGGTCTGTACGGCAACCCGGGCCAGACGAACTACGGCGCGGCGAAGGCAGGCATCGCCGCGTTCACCCAGATCGCCGCTCGTGAACTCTCCCGCTACGGCGTCACCGTGAACGCGATCGCGCCGGGGGCGTTGACCCGGATGACCGAGGGCCTGCCCGGGATGGGTGACCGCAACGAGGAGCAGCGCGAGGCGATGAACCCGACCTGGATCGCGCCGCTCGCCGTGTGGCTCGCCTCGTCGCAGTCGGCCGGGGTCACCGGACGGGTCATCGAGTCGTCGGGCTCCGAGCTGGCGATCGCCGAGACCTGGCACCGCGGCCCGAGCGCGCCGGCCGTGGACGACCCCGAGAAGTTCGACGCGGTCATCCGCGACCTGCTCGCCAAGGCGCGTCCCAACGCCGACATGTCCGGTCGGGACAAGGACTGGTAGTCCGCCGCGCAGATCGCGACCTCGGCTGAACCCGACGCGGACCAGAGTCGATGGTGTCAGTCGAGCGCGCCCGAGGCGAACAGGTCGCCGAGCCGTTCGTCGTCGTAGCCGAGCACGTCCGTGAGGACGCCCACCGTGTCCTGTCCGAGCAGTGGTGGGGCGCCGACCACCACGGCCGGCGTGGCGCTGAGCATCGTGCGGTTGCTCTCGACGACGACCGTGCCGTGCTCGGAGTGGGGCACCGTGACGAAGTGCTGCTGGTGGGCGAGCTGCCCGTCGCCGGCGCACTCCACGGAGTTCTGCACGGCGTGAGCGGGGACCCCGGCCGAGATGAGCGCGGTCTGTGCGTCCTCGGCCGCGCGACCGGCCGTCCAGCGGCCGACCAGATCGTCGAGCTCGGCGCCGCGCGCCCGGCGCTCGACGTACGTCAGCGCGGCGAGGTCCTGGCGACCGACGACGTCCGCCAGGCGAGACCAGTCCGCATCGTCGCGGCACGCCACGGCGATCCACCGGTCGTCGCCGGCGCTCGGGAACACGCCGTGCGGGGTCATGTTCGTGTCCGTGTTGCCCTGGCGGTCGGCGACGATCCCGTTCACCTCGTACTCCAGCAGTGCCGGCGACAGGAAGTGCGCTGCGGCCTCCGCCTGGGCGAAGTCGAGGTACTGGCCCTCGCCGGTCTGGCGCTTGTGCTCCAGCGCACCGAGCAGGACGCACAGCGCGAACCGCGGGGCCGGGTAGTCGCTGTACGCGCCGAACGGGCCGCACGGCGGGCGGTCGGGCCAGCCGGTGAGGTGGAAGAACCCGCACAGCGACGCACCCATCGTGCCGAACCCGGCGTACCGCTGGAGCGGGCCGGTCTGGCCGAACAGGCAGGTCGACATCATGATCATCGTCGGGTTGATCGCCGCCAGCCGGGTGTAGTCGAGGTCCAGCGCCGCCCGGCCGCGGGGTGAGAACGACTCGACGAGCACGTCGCACCAACGGACGAGGTCGTCGAGCACAGCGCGCGCTTCCGGCTTGCCCAGATCGAGTGAGATGCCGCGCTTGCCGGTGGCCATGTTGAACAGCAGCCCCGAGGAATCGACACCTGGGGTGTCGGCGCGCAGCGGACCGATCGTGCGGGCGACGTCGAGGTGGCTCGTCGACTCGACGCGGATGACGTCCGCGCCGAAGTCCGCCATCGCCCGTGTGCTCGCCGGCCCGGCCATCGCCCAGGTGAGGTCGAGCACCTTCACACCGTCGAGCGGCGCCCGACGCGACCCCGCCGGCCCGGCGGGAACGGCAGGGATCGCCAGGTGAGCCGGTCGGGGAGCGGGCTGCGCGCCGAGCACCTCCGCGGTGTGCTCGCCGAGACGCGGTGCGCGACCGAGGCGGCGCACCGGGGCGAGCGAGGAGTGGGCGTACATCCCCGGGGCGCGGATCGGCCGGTCGGCGATGAGCTCGTCGTCGACCTGGTCCCAGAAGTCGCGCGACTCGAGCTGGGTGCTGTGCATCACCTCGTCGGGCGTGGCGACGGGTGCCACCAGGAGGATCCGTGATCGGGCGGCTTCGAGCAGCTCGGCCTTCGTCTTGCTCATGCAGAACTCGCCGACGACGGCCTTGACGCGGTCGTACTCCGCGATGGGCTCACGCTCCTCGTAGAGCTGGTTCGCGTAGTCGAGCCAGTCCTTGTCCCGCGTCGCCTCGTCGCAGTACCCCTCGTCGTGGACCCACTCCATGAAGCGGCGGGTGAACGGCCCCATCGACGAGCCGAACAGGAACGTGACCGACACGAAGCCGTCCTTGCACGGCCACACGAGCTGGATGTCCAGTCCCAACGTGCGCACACCGCCGCTCATCCGCTGTGCGGGCGTGCCGCCGAGCGGGGCAGCGAGCACGTAGCTCTGCGTCGCCTGCAGCACCGAGCGTTGTGCGCTCACCTCCACGTGCTGCCCGAGCCCGCTCGTGGCGCGCTCGCGCAGTGCGATCAGCGCGCCGGCGGCGGCATCGGCCGACGCGTGGAGGAAGCCTTGGGGGACGACCGTGCGCACCGGTGGCCGATCGGCGTCGCCGGTCATCGACAGCTGGCAACCGGCGGCGAGCACGGTGAGATCGGTGGCGGGCCAGTCGGCCTTCGGGCCCGTCGAGCCGAACGGCGTGATCGACACCGTGACGAGACCGGGGTTCGCCGCGCGCATCGCCTCGAGGTCGACCGGAGCGGCGCCGGATTCGATCACCACGTCGACGTCGCGGCTGAGCCGCATGAGGTGGTCGGCACCGTCCGCCGTCGTCAGGTCGAGCACGACGCTGCGCTTGCCGCGGTTCCAACCCCAGAACGTCAGCGACCGCTCGGGGTCCTCCTGCCCGCCGGCGAACGGGGCGGTCCGCCGTGCCGGCGATCCCTGCGGTGGCTCGATCAGAACGACGTCGGCTCCGAGGCCGGCGAGCATGAAGGCCGCGAGGTGCCCACGATCATCGGTCAGATCGAGCACGCGGTAGCCAGCGAACATCAACGTCCCCTCTCGTTCCCCGTCCCCCGGGAGAACGCGCGTACCTTACCCGTCGCGCGAGCGCGGCCCTTCGCCGGCGGCACGACCACGTGCAGTCGCCGGCCGCGCGGCCGGCCCGTTGCGGACGAGGAGCGGCCGAGGCCTGCGTGCCAAGCGCGGGCCGCTCGGACGAAGGAGACCAACGTGGGCAACGCGCTGAACGAACGCTGGTGGGATCGCACGCTCGCGGACGTGCTGCGCCCCGTCCTCGCCGCCGATCCGGAGCACGAGGCGTTGATCCATCGCGGCCGGGTGCTGTCGTACCGGCAGTTCGACGCGCAGGTCGACCGGGCGGCGCTCGCGCTCCGCTCGATCGGCGTCGCGCCGGGCGATCGTGTCGCCGCGTCGATCCCCAACTCGATCGAGATCGTCGTCGCGTTCCACGCCGTCGCCCGGCTCGGTGCGGTCTGGGTCGGCATCAACCGGTTGCTCGCCGGCCCGGAGAAGCTGTTCATCTTGCAGGACGCCGGCGTCACGGTGCTGCTCGCCGACGCGGCGTGCATCGACCAGATCGGCGACGACACCACCATCGGGATGCGGATCGTGGAGGTCGCTCCCGATGGTGGCCGCAGCGAGTGGCACGACCTGCTCGATGCCGCCGCGGATGCCACGTTGGAGCCGGTGGCGATGTCGCCCTCCGATCCCGTGGCGATCGCCTACACGAGCGGCACGACGGGGTTCCCGAAGGGTGTCGTGCACTCGCACCGCAACCTGCTGGTCGCCGCGGCGATGTTGGTGGTGACGCGCGGCTACGGCGGCGACCTGCGCAAGGCCGACTGGCTGGCGTTCACGATCCTCAACGTCGCGACCGCCTCGTCACTCGTGATCTGTCAGGCGGGCGGGACGCACGTGATCATCGACTCGAGCCAGGCGCGCGAGATCGCCGGTGAGATCGAGCGCACGGCGGCGACCGTGTTCCAGGGCGTCCCGCCGGTGCTCCACACGATGGTCGCCGACCCCTCGATCGCGCCGAGCCAGCTGTCCACGCTGCGCGAGGTGCTCACGGGGAGCGCGGCCACACCGGAGAGGCTGCAGCGCAGCTTCGCCGACAAGTTCGGCCTGCGCCTCGTCGGCACGTACGGCCTGACGGAGGCACCGATCATGCTCGCGCTCGACGCGCCCGACGGGGCGGATCACGTCGACGGCGGCAGTGGCCGCACGCTGCCGCACGTCGAGATCGTGTGCGTCGACGGCGACGACCGGCGGCTGCCCGACGGTGAGGTCGGCGAGCTGTGCGTGGCTCCAGCGACGTCGGGTGAGTTCGCCGGCATCTACACGCCGATGCTCGGCTACTGGAACCTGCCCGAGGCCACGGCGACGGTGCTGCGCAACGGGATGATGCACACCGGCGACGTCGGCCACATCGGCCCGGGCGGGCAGGTGTTCGTGTCCGATCGGAAGAACGCGCTGATCATCCGCGGTGGCTCCAACGTCTACCCGGCGGAGGTGGAACGGGCGATCAGCGCGTTGGCGGGCGTCGCCGACTGCGCGGTGTTCGGCGTCCCCGACGAACGTCTGGGCGAACGAGTCGTCGCCGCCGTCCAGCTCGACCCCGGCGCGGCGATCACTGCGGACATGATCCGCACCGATCTCGTCGACAAGGTCGCGGCGTACAAGATCCCCGAGCGGATCACGTTCGTCGAGTCGTTCCAGCGCAACAGCATGAACAAGATCATCCGCACCGAGCTCGGCAAGCTCGCCGAGGCCGCAGGCCGCGCATGACGCCCGCAGGGACCACGAACAGGGAGGCACCATGAGCCAGGACTTCGAGACGTTGACGGTCGAGCGGCACGGTCCGATCGCACGGATCACGCTCGATCGACCGGAGCTCATGAACCGCGTCGATGCCATCGCCCACACCGAGCTCGTGCGGGTGTTCCGCCAGTTCGAGGATCCGGGTGAGGTGCGCGCGATCGTCTTCGCCGCCAACGGCAGGGTGTTCTCGGCCGGCGGCGACTTCGAGCTGATGCTCGCCGGCAACGCCGAGCTGGCGACGCGCACGAGGATGGCCGACGAGGGCTTCGCGCTCATCCAGTCGCTGCTCGAGGTCAAGGTCCCGATCGTGGTCGCGCTGCACGGCGACGCGATCGGCCTCGGGGCCACGCTGGTGCTCACCTGCGACGCCGTGGTCTCGCATCCAGCGGCGCGCATCGCCGACCCGCACGTCAACATCGGCCTCGTCGCCGGCGACGGCGGCTGCCTCGCGTGGCCGGAGTCGATCGGCATGCTCCGCGCCAAGCGGCACCTCCTCACCGGCGACGCGCTCACCGGGGCCGAGGGCTACCGGATCGGTCTCGTCAGCGACCTGGTCGACGGTCCCGACGACGTGCTGCCGGCGGCACTCGCGCTCGCCGAGCAGATCGCAGCCCTGCCGCCGCTCGCCGTGCAGGGCACGAAGCGGACGTTGAACGCCGTGCTCCGCCACCGCTTCGCCGAGGTGATGGCGATCGGGCTCGCCCACGAGGTGAGCACCCTCGGCTCGGCCGACCTGCGCGAGGCCATCGCGGCGTTCAAGGAGCGGCGCCCACCGGTCTACGCGGGCCGCTGAACGGCTGCGTGGCACGACGCCGGGCGCGCCTGACATGCTCACGCCATGGCCGATGCTTGGGACAAGGTGACCGTCGATCAGCTGCGCGTGGGCGACCGCGTGCGCTACCGCGAGTCGGAGTTCGAGATCGCCCGGATCGACGCCAACTTCCTGGGTCGCAGCTCGATGGTGTGCCTGATCGAGGACACCCCCTCCCGCTGGCACGCCTATCCCGCCGGGCTCGTCGCCGAGGTCGAGCGCGCCGGCTGACGCGCCGACGGCGGACGGCCCGTGGGGCCATCCGCCGTCGCGAGTCACGCGCGCTCTCGCGGTCTCGCGGACCTAGCCGCGGATCAGGTCGGCTTGCGAGGTGCCGGAGGTGTCGTCCATGGTGACGACCATCCAGCCCTTCACCGGCACCTCGCCGGCGAGCGGGGTCCGGGCGGTGACGCCGAAGCTGGCGCTGTCCTTGGGGTCCATCGGGATGAAGTCACCCGACGACGCCTGCGGGTCGAGCGGGTTGATCGTCGCGACCCCATCGAACAGATCGGCCAGGCCGTCGTAGGAGTACGACACCGTCTGTGCCTGCAGCACCGCCGGCCCGCTCGTCGGGGTGATCCCGAGGTCGCCCGACCAGAGGACACCGAGGGCCACCGATCCGTCGGTGGCTGCGTCGGCGCCGTAGGCGACCGCCGACTTCGTGGCCAGGTCGATGACGAACGTTCCCATCACCCCGTTCGCCGCGCCGGCGGAGAACGCCCCGCTGTCGACGACGACGATCTCGTGGTCGGGTGCACCGTCGTGGTCGGCGTCGACGATGACGTCGTAGTAGTTCTGCGACGGCGAGGACGCTCGGCCGAAGACCGAGAAGGCAAGGACGATCAACGTCTGGCCCGGATGGCCGGCCGGATCGGCGTCGACGAAGTACTGCACGCCCATCGCCCGGCTGTCCGCGCTGTGATCACGATCCCGGCTGTCGCTGAGCAGCCAGTTGTACACGTCGGCGGTACCCGCGTGGACGCCGTAGTTCTTGAGCACCACGGTGCCGGACTTCGTCCCACGCCAGCCGACCTTGAGGATCGCCGACTTGGTCACCTCGACGTCCGACCGACCGTGGGGCGCCATGATGAACGGCAGGCTGAGCACCTGGTCGTGCGCCGTCGTCGGCGTCGCCACGATCTGACCGCGCAAGGTCGTCACGACGTCGGAGCCCTGACCCGCGACCGGCAGTGCGGTCACCGCCGCCTTGGGGATGCTGATCTTGACCTCGACGTCGGTGGTCGAGTGCGGGGCGACCGTCACCCGGCGGGGGCTCACCGACACGGCTGCGCCCAGCGTCTCGCTGTTCCAGACCGGTGCCAGGTTGTAGGTGGCAGCGGTGTCGCCGGTGTTGCGCAGCTTCAGTGGCTTGACGTCGGTGTATGCGCCGGTCAGCTCCTGGATGCCGAAGTTGACGGCGGTCGTACCCCCTGGCGACATCAGCAACGTGTCCGTGGCGATCGCCCCGACCGGGTTGACGAGTCCGTTGCCGTCGATCCGGGTGTCGAAGTCGCCGACGGCCGCAGCGTTCGCGGTGTCGACGATGGCCGCCTTGATCATCTCCGCCGACCACGTCGGGTGCTCTTGCTTGACGATGGCGGCGATGCCGGCGGTGTGCGGGCTGGACATCGACGTGCCCGACTCGACGATCCCGCCGGTGCCGGTCCCGATGCCCGCGGAGAAGACGCTGACGCCCGGCGCGGTGACGTCGGGCTTCTGTCCCGCGTCGCCCGAGCGGGGACCGCCTGCGGTGAAGCTGGCCGCCCTGGTGTAGCCCGGGTTGGTCAGCTCGGAGGGGGTGATCGTGACCGCGGTGCCGTTCATCGCCAGCAGGGTGTGAGCCGACGCCGACGACACACCGAGGAACGGGATGGTCACACCGGGGATGACCCCCTCGAACGGCGGGAAGTCGGTCGAGGTGTTGACCATGATCACGGCCTGGCCGCCGGCAGCTTGGCCGAGGGTCGCCCGATCGACGCGCGCGCAGTCGCCGCGCAGCGTCACGTAGATCGTGCTCGGGGTCGTCGGCGGCGGGTAGTCCGCTGCGTCGCAGCCGAGGGAGATCCCGCCCGATCCGTCGGGCACGACCACGATCGTGCCGGTCACCGGCAGCGGCCCGTTGTTGGCGTTGATCGCGTCGATCGTCCTCGTGCCGTCGGAGATCTCGCCGCCGGGAAGGGTCGCGTGGGCATCGACCGCCCCGACGGAGAGCGCGCGGTTGGCGGTGGACGGCGAGCCGACGAGGTACGCGGCCTGGCCGGGGTTGCCGGCCGAGGCGACGACGACCACACCGGCGCGCACGGCGTTGTCGACGGCCACCGTCTCGGGATCGTTCGCCGTGCCGATGTCGCCGCCGAGCGACATGTTGATCACGTCGGCGCCGTCGGCGACGGCCTGGTCGATCGCGGCGACGATGATGTCGCTGTCGACCGAACCGGCGCAGCCGAAGACGCGGTAGGCGAGGAGGCTCGCCTCGGGCGCCGAGCCGGGCGACACCGCGAACTTCGCCGGGTCGATCGTGGTGTCGTACGGACCGTGGAACGTGGAACCGTCGAGCAGCACGCCGTCACCCGCGGCCGTGCCGGCGACGTGCGTGCCGTGTGCGCCACCGTCGGCGCAACCGATGGGGTCGGGGTCCGGGTGGGGCACGAGCTTGGCTGGGTCGGTGCTCGACGCGTCGTAGTCGTCGCCGACGAGGTCCGTGCCGCCGACGACCTTCGCCGTCGGGAACGTGCCGGGCTCGATGATCGTCGGGTCGTCCGCGGCGAAGTCGGCCGGGTCGCCCGAGCCGCCGAAGTCGGCGTGGGTGTAGTCGATGCCGGTGTCGAGGATCGCGATCTTCTGGCCGGCGCCCGTCGCCCCGTAGTTCTGCCACGCGACGGGGACGCCGGTGAACGCGTTGGAGGTGCCGTTGTCACGGGTGAACGTCTTCAGCGGCGACACCGACTCGACGTCCGGATCGGCCTGGAGCGCCGCCACGCTGCCGGCCGGGAGCGACACGGTCATCGAGTTGATCGCGTTGACGTGCCGATCGCGGACCGTGCCGCCGTGGGAGGCGACGGTCCGGGTCACGCTGTCCTGGGTCGCCGCCGCGGCGGTCGCGACCGCCGCCGACTTGGCGTCGGTCAGCTGCGTGCCGGCGTCCACCGCGTCGCCTTTCGCCTCCGCCACCGACGCGCCCTTGACCTGCACGATGACCTTGATGATCCGGTTCGGATCACCGGCAGCGGGGTGCCAGGTGATGTCCTTCGCGGCGATCGTGCGTCCCGCCGTGGCGAGGGCCAACTTGGCCGCGGCCGATCCGTCCACCGGCGGCGCCTGGGCCGAGCTCGTACTCGTCGCGAACGTCGCGGTGACGACTGCGGCGAGTGCGACCGCACCCAATGAACGTCTGCCTCTCACAACGCCTCCCTGCCCTGCGCGCCGTCTTCCGGCGACTGGACGGCGAGTATTGCACAGCGCGCGAGTCCCTCGGAACGGAGTCTCCCCCGCGCGGAGAGTGGTGGAACGTCTCGGCCGGACGAGCACTCGCGGCGCATCGATCGCGGCCCGGACGGGTACCTCGGCGGCGTCGAGAGGAGCAGCGATGAACCGACGAACCCGAGCTCGCGCTGACGATGGTCGCACCGACGTGGCGGCGCTCGCGGCGGCGGCTCGGGCGGCGGCCGAGTGCACCGCGTGCCCGCTGTGGGAGCACGCCACCCAGGTCGTCTTCGGCCTCGGCGGCGTCGACGCGAAGCTGATGCTGATCGGCGAGCAACCCGGCGACCGGGAGGACGTCGCCGGCGAGCCGTTCGTCGGACCCGCCGGCGGCGTGCTGTGGAGGTGCCTGGCGAGCGCCGGCATCGACCGCGCCGACGTCTACGTCACGAACGCGGTCAAGCACTTCAAGCACGAGGTCCGCGGCAAGCGCCGCATCCACCAGAAGCCGAACGTCGCCGAGATCACCGCCTGCCACCCGTGGCTCGATCGTGAGCTCGCCGCGGTGGACGCCGCAGCCGTCGTCGTGCTCCTCGGCGCGACTGCGGTGCGCTCCGTGCTCGGCCGTGACGTCCCGATCGGGTCCGGTCGCGGCGCCGTGCACACCTTCGAGGACCCGCACGGCACCCAACGGCGGGCCGTCATCACCTACCACCCGTCTGCCGTGCTGCGGGCCGACGAGCGC
>JAODBQ010000215.1 GCA_025464045.1 Ilumatobacteraceae bacterium | reverse complement strand
AGCGACGAGGACTGGCTGGTCTCGCTGCGGGACCCCAACATCGCGCTGGCGCTCACGGCGATCCATCGCGAGCCGGGCTCGCCCTGGACGGTCTCCAGCCTCGCGGTCATCGCGCGCTCTTCTCGCTCGCGCTTCTCGGAGACGTTCCGCGCCGAGGTCGGCGACTCGCCGGCGCGCTACCTCACCAGGGTGCGCATGGAACGGGCGCTCCGGATGCTGCAGGACGGCACATCCGTCGGCCAGACCGCTTTCGCGCTCGGCTACGGCTCCGACGAGGCGTTCAGCCGCGCGTTCCGCCGCCACACGGGTCGCTCGCCGAGCACGGTCCGCGGCCGCACCCCCTAACCCGCGCTCCATGTGGCTTTTTGTTGCCAATGCGGCGAACAATTCGCGACATCGGCAACAAAAGGCCACTTGGGAAGGAGCGAGAGGTTACGCGGCGACGCGGTCGTCGCGGCCCGTGACCGCCAGCAGGCGCGACTGCAGCGGCGCGTCATCCGACAGCGGAACCGGCGCCGCGTACAGGCCGGTCGCCTCGAGGGTGTCCTTCTGCGGCTCGAACACGGTCCAGACGGCCGCGACGAGCTCGGGATCGAGCTCCTCGGGCGCGCCCACCGCGCGAGCCAGGTCCCAGGAGTGGATCGCCACGTCGCTCACCTGCTCGCGCAGGTAGTCGTGGGCCGCAACCCGGTCGTAGGAGAGGCTGACGATCGTGTCGGGCGCGGTGTCGTGCCACGCGACGGCCGCCGCGAACGAGTAGAGGTCCCACTCGGCCACGAGGTCGTCGCCGAGCGGCGTGATCGAGTTCGCCGCCTGCTCGACCGTGCGACCGGCGAGCAGGTGCGGCACCCACTGCTGCTCCTCGATCACGTGGCTCACGAGGTCACGCACGGACCAGTCGTCGTCGGGCGTCGGCGCGTCCCAGTCGGTGACGGCGGCGAGCCGTGATGCGAACTCGCGGAACGCCATCTTCTGCAGCGCCATCCAGTCGTACTCGTCGGTCACAGCAACTCCTTCGTGCGTCGTGGTGCGGATGCCTCGCGTCGCTCACAGCCCAACGCGCGACACCGGGGCCCGCATTCCCTCGTTACCGGTGCGGAGAGTCGGGAAAGAGAAACCGGTTCGAGCTGCCCGAGATCGAGCCGTCGCTCGACCAGTAGTACTGGTAGAACGCCCGCTGGTCAAACCCGGCGTCGTCGACCACCGTGTCCCTCGTCGTCAGCCGGAGCCGGATGCCGTCGGTCACGAACACGTGCTGCGTCACGCAGGTCTGCGCGGACTGCAGGTCGGCGGTGATCGCCACCAGGCAGATCTCCTTCTCCTGGCTGATCGCCCCGTAGACGGTGACGTCAGGCGGCAGGTGGGCACCGTTCTGATGCACGGTGGACGAGATGATGTCGGAACCGAGGGCGAACGGCGGGATGTCGCGCGGCTGTTGCGCGGTGTCGAGCAGTGCGAGCGTCGCCGTGCCGCGCTGGCTCTCCGCGCCGGCGACGCCGGCGTGGGTGACGACCGGGGTGGGCGGATGTGCGGCCCGCCCCACCGAAAACCCGATCGCCGCGATCACCAGGGCGACCACCACGCCCGCGACGACCATGCCCCAGTGGCCGCGCAGCGCGTCGATGCGGCGCGGGGGTGGTGCAGAACGGGTCTCGGCCGGGGGCGGGGTTGCCACATCCACCAGCACCGGCGCGTCGTCGGGTGGAGGAACGGGCGCCTTCGACCGCGCCTCGAGCTCGCGCAGTGCGCTGAGTTGCTCGGGCGTGCCGTCGCGCGAGAACGCCAGCCGCCGCAGCTCGGGCAGGCTTTTGTCGGAGAGGTCACCCTCTCGCCCCGAATCCGGGTCGACGGCCATTGCTCACCTCCAGCGGCTTCCAGCAACGGTAACCCACCCGCATACGCTGGTCGAGGGAAGGACGACGATGACCACGGAACCACTGCGAGAGCGCACTGTCAGCTGGGCGGACCCGCTCGTCGGCGCGGAGCGCGCCAAGACGATGAGCGGCCTCGAATTCATGCGGGCGATGATCGCCGGGGAGATCCCGCCGCCGCCCATCACCGGCCTCATGAACATGACGGCGATCAGCGCGGAGGTCGGCACGGTCACCTTCACCTGCGAGCCCGACGAGTCGATGTACAACCCGATCGGCACCGTGCACGGTGGTCTCGTCTGCACTCTTCTCGACTCCGTTCTCGGGTGTGCGACCCAGACCACGCTGCCGGCCGGGCAGGCGTACACCTCGCTTGACATCACGGTGAGCTACCTGCGCCCGGTGCTCGCGTCGAGCGGCACGCTCACGGCGGTCGGGCGCGTGGTCAAGCCCGGCAGCCGCGCGGCGTTCACCGAGGGCACGGTGCACGATTCCAACGGCAAGCTGGTGGCCACGGCCACGAGCACGCTGCTCGTGTTCCCGGTGGCCTGACCCGCCGCTATTCGCCGCATTGTCGGGCCATTCACGCCCGCGCTTCGTAGAGTGGTCTCGTGAGCGAGAACCTGACGCACGAGGGCCACGGCCCCGGGCACAGCCACGCCCACGACGGCGCCAACCGCGGGCGCCTCGGCATCGCAATCGGCATCGTCTCTGTCGTGCTCGTCATCGAGGTGATCGGCGGCCTGCTCTCCGGCTCGATCGCGCTGTTCGCGGATGCCGGCCACATGCTCTCCGACCTCACCGGCCTCGTGGTGGCCCTGGTCGCCACCATCATGGCGGCCCGGCCCGCCAGCGACACCCGCACGTTCGGCAACCGCCGGGCCGAGGTGTTCGCCGCCTTCGTCAACGCCGCCATCCTGCTCGCGGTCGTGATCTTCATCGTGGTCGAGGCGATCGGCCGGCTGCTCGCGCCAGAGGCCGCGGTCGAGGCGCCGCTGATGCTCGGCGTCGCGGTGGTCGGCGCTATCGCGAACACCGCGGCGCTGCTCGTGCTCCGCGGCGGCGCAAAGGACACGATCAACATGCGCGGGGCGTACCTCGAGGTGCTCGGCGACCTCATCGGGTCGGCGGCCGTCATAGTGGCCGGTGTCGTGATTCTCACGACCGGCTTCACCCGCGCCGACTCGATCGCGTCGCTGGCGATCGCGGCGCTCATCCTGCCGCGGGCGTTCTCGCTGATGCGCGACGTGATCCGGGTGCTCAGCC
>JAODBQ010000210.1 GCA_025464045.1 Ilumatobacteraceae bacterium | reverse complement strand
CTCGTCATCGACACCTACGGCTACTCGACCGGGGCCGGGCAGCTCAAGGTCCAGTCGCCGCAGCGGCTGCTCGACACCCGCGACGCCGCCACGTGGCCGTTCGGCATCGCGCGCGCCGGCTCGAAGGTGATCGTTCAGGTCGCCGGCCGCGGCGGGGTCCCCAGCGACGCCGCTGCCGCGCTGCTCACGGTCACCGTCGCGAACGCGACCGGCGACGGCTTCGTCACCGTGTGGCCGTGCGACGCCGCACTCCCGAACGCGTCGACGATCAACACCTGGGCGGGGCAGCTGCGCTCGAACCTCGCACTCGTCGAGCTCGCCGCCAACGGCACCGCGTGCCTGCAGCTCACCTCGCTGCACGGCACACCGGTCGACCTGATCGTCGACGCCGCGGGCTGGACGACGGGTGGCCCGGCACGGCCGAACATCTCGACGACGCCGATCGCGCCCGTCGGCGGCATCCTCCCCGCACCCGGGTCGCCGATCGCCAACGGGCCGCTCGGCGGCCCCGGCTGCAGCCTCGCCAACGCCGCGTTCTGCGACACGTTCGATGCGCCCAAGGGCGCAGGGACCCGCACCGGCGATCTCGACCCGGTGCTCTGGGGCGTCAGCCGCATCGGTGACGTCAACCCCGGCCAGGCGGCGAACAACATCGTCTCCGCGCACCTGCAGGGCTGCGGCGGGTCGGCGGCCACACCGCCGCCCGGCGACGTCCGCATCTGCGACGGTCAGATGCTCGAGGCGCTCAACGACGGCGGTGGCGTGGTCAACCTCGACACCTACCCGAAGCAGCCGTTCAGCTTCGGCGGCCGCACGGGCAAGGTCGTCTTCGACGTCTCGGCCGACTCCGACGGATCGCACGGTGCGTGGCCCGAGTTCGCCATCACCGACGAGCCGGTGCCCGGCGTCCGCCGGAGCATCTCCGGCCAGGTCCCCGCGCACGCCCAGAACTCGATCGGGTTCAGCATCGACGCCGGCTGCGTCAACCAACCGAACACCACCGGCATCGGCGTGATCTTCTACACGGTCGACGGCGTCTACAACGAGGTCCAGAACAGCCGGCCGAACTGCGTCACGAAGGGCTCGCGGACGGCGATGAACCACTTCGAGGTGCGCGTCTCGCAGGGTCACATCGAGGTGTGGGGAACGGACGCCGGCTCGACCACGTTGAAGCAGCTGGCGGTCGAGGACATCCCTGGCGGCCTGGCCTTCAACCAGGGCCTGGTGTGGCTCAACGACGTGCACTACAACGCCCGTAAGGCCGTCGAGCCGTGCGCGTGCGGCACGCAGTTCGACCACACGTTCGCCTGGGACAACCTCGGCTTCGACGGTCCGAAGACGTACCGCGACCTCGGCTACGACGTGGCCGACGCCAACGCCGCGACGTCGAACAGGTCGATCAACGGCGACGGCCAGACCGAGCAGGGCTATCAGATCGGCACGGGTCCGCAGAGCTTCACCGTCACCGGCGTCACCAAGGGCTCGGCGACCAAGGCCAAGGTCGTGTTCAACGACTACACGTTCGACGCCGGCCCGACCATGGTGAGCATCAACGGTCATGCGGCGGTCGCCGCCGACTGGCGCTCGACCGACGCGACGTTCGCCTGGCGATCGGTGTCGGTCGAGGTCCCGCTCAGCGACGTCGTCGGCGGCGACAACACCCTGACGTTCACGTCGGGCAGCGCCTCGACGATCATCGCCAACGTCTCGCTGATCCTGGTCGCCGCCGCGCCCGTCCCGTAGCGCAACCGTGCTGCCCGAAGGTGCCGCGCGGCAGCGATGGGTCGTCCGGACCATTGTGCTGCAGATCGCCGCGGGTGCACCGGCCTCCCGGTAGAACCGGTGGCGTCCGTGTACTCGGATCTCGGAGAGGAGGCACCGTGAGGGCATCGTGGGTTCCGGCCGCCCTGGTCACGCTGTGCGTCGTGGCGGCGTGCTCCAGCGGTTCCGATGGCTTGATCTCGGGCCCGACGTCGCCGTCGTCCGGTTCGACGGCGCGCCGGATCCCGGCCGTGGCCGCCACGAGGGGCACCGCAGATCCGTCGGGTGCGACGACGCCGTCCGACGCCACCGATGCCAGCGCCGCGTCGGTGCCGACCCCGTCCGACGGCGCGAGCGTGTCGGATCCGACCGCGTCCGATCCGTCTGCGTCCGACCCGTCCGCGTCCGCCGGTCCACCGGACGACGAGTCGCCGGCCGGGCCGGCAACGCGCACCGCCGTGGTCGGCGGGGCCACGTGTGGTCTGTCGGAACCGGCGTTCTGCGAGACGTTCGATGTCCCGCACAACGGCGGCACGCGTACGGGCGACCTCGACCCGGTGCTGTGGGGCGTGAGCCGGCTCGCCGACGCCAACCCGGGTCAGGCGGCGAACAACATCGTGTCGGCGCACCTCGACGGTTGCGGCGCGCAGGGCGCGACGCCTCCGCCCCAGGACGTCCGCATCTGTGACGGCCAGATGGTGGAGGCGGTCAACGACGGCGGTGGGGTCGCCAACCTCGACACGTACCCGAAGCAGCCGTTCCACTTCGCAGGGCGGACCGGCACCGTGGTGTTCGACGTCTCGGCCGACTCGCAGGGGTCGCACGCCGCGTGGCCCGAGTTCCTCATCACCGACGATCCGATTCCCGGTGCGCGCCGCAGCATCTCCTTCCAACCCCCGCCGCACGCACAGAACGAGATCGGGTTCAGCATCGACGCCGGCTGCAACGGTCAGGACGCCACGACCGTTGTCGGGGTGATCTTCCTCACCGTCGACGGGGTCTACAGCGAGCTCCAGAACAGCCGTCCGAACTGCATCGCGAAGGGCTCGCGGACGGCGATGAACCACTTCGAGGTGCAGCTCTCGCAGGACCACATCGAGGTCTGGGGCACCGACGCCGGTTCGACGACGTTGAAGCAACTGGCCGTCGAGGACATCGCCCTCGCGCCGACGTTCAAGCAGGGCCTGGTGTGGCTGAACGACGTGCACTACAACGCGCGCAAGGCGGTCGAGCCGTGCGCGTGCGGGACCCAGTTCGACCACACGTTCGCGTGGGACAACCTCGGCTTCGACGGTCCGAAGACGTACCGCGACCTGGGCTACGACGTGGCCGACGCACACGCGAAGACGTCGAACAGGTCGATCCAGGGCGACGCCCAGATCCGGCAGGGCTACGACATCGGCAAGGACCCGACGACGTTCACGTTGACGGGTGTGCGCTGGGACCAGACGCCGACCAAGGCGAAGGTCGTCCTCAACGTCTACAGCTTCGAGCGGACCCCGACGTCCGTCAGGCTCAACGGCCACGACGTGGTCGTCAGCGACTGGCGGCCCACCGACTCGGCCTACGCGTGGCGTTCGCTGTCGATCGAGGTGCCGGTCGCCGACGTCGTGCAGGGCGACAACAAGCTGACGCTCACGTCCGACAGCGAGTCGACGATCATCGCCAACGTGTCGTTGATCCTCGTCGCCGCGGCCCCCGTCCCGTAACCGGCGATGCTTGCGGTCCGAGTCGTTCGATCGTGGTCGGAGTCGTTCGGTGTGGTCGGAGTCGTTCGGTGTGGCCCGAGTCGATCCCGAGAGAGAACCAGACGGAGCGACTCGGGCCCGCTCGAGCGACTCGGACGACGACGGAGCGACTCGGACGACGACCGGGAGACGTGGGCCGGCGGGGGCGGAGCCGGCCGTGCAGTGCGGGGCGGAGG
>JAODBQ010000016.1 GCA_025464045.1 Ilumatobacteraceae bacterium | reverse complement strand
CGAGCCGCAGGGCGGCAGCGACCCCAGCCTGTTCAAGACCACAGCCGTCCAATACGGCGACGAGTGGGTGATCAACGGCGAGAAGTGGTTCACCTCGGCAGGCCGGGTCGCCGACATCCTGTTCGTGATGTGCACCAACGGCATGTTCGTGGTGCCGCGCAATACGCCTGGCGTGGAGATCATGCCCGAGCCGCGCAACCACAACCACATCGTCTACACCGATGTCCGGGTGCCCCTCGACCACCTGCTGGGACCGCCGAACGGTGCAAAGGTGTTGGCGCAGCGCCGACTTGGCGGCGGCCGCATCCACCACGCGATGCGCACCGTCGGCATGGTCCAGCGGGCGTTCGACATGATGTGCGAGCGTGCGTTGTCACGCAGCACGCAGGGGGAGCTGCTCGGGCGCAAGCAGCTCGTGCAGGGGATGATCGCCGACTCGTGGATCGAGATGGAATCGTTCCGCCTGCTGGTGATGCGCACCGCATGGCGGATCGACAAGTACAAGGACTACAAGCGCGTGCGCAAGGACATCTCCGCCGTGAAGGCCGCGATGCCCCGCGTGTTCCACGACGTCGCGGCACGGGCGCTGCAGATCCACGGCTCGCTCGGCGTGTCCAACGAGATGCCGTTCTCGCACATGCTGATCGAGTCGTTCCACATGGGCCTGGCCGACGGACCGACCGAGGTCCACAAGATCACCGTTGCCCGACAGGTGCTCAGCGAGTACACGCCGACGAGCGGCATGTTCCCGACGATGCACACGCCGGCGCTGCGCGAAGCTGCGATCGCGCGTTACGCCGATGTGATCGAGCGGCACGTCGCCGAGCTGTGAGGAGCTGACGTGGAGGCACCCGAGGTCGCACCGATCCGCCCGGGCGAAGCACTCGACTGGGCGAAGCTCGAGGACTACCTGCGCGCCAACATCCCCGAGCTGTCGGGCGGCCTCGAGGCGATGCAGTTCCCCAACGGGTCCGCCAACCTGACCTACCTGCTCCGCTTCGGCGACACCGAGCTGGTGCTGCGTCGGCCGCCCTTCGGGATCATCGCTCCGGGCGCACATGACATGAAGCGCGAGTTCAAGGTCCTGTCCAAGCTCTGGAAGGTGTTCGACCGGGCGCCGCGGGCGTACGTGTTCTGCGACGACCACGAGGTCATCGGCGCCGACTTCGTCGTGATGGAACGACGGCGCGGCGAGGTCGTGCGCGACGAGGTGCCGGCCTCGATGGCCGGACTGCCCGACGTCGGACGGCGGATGGCGTTCGCGCTCGTCGACGCGATGGCCGAGATGCACCTGCTCGATCCCGTCGAGGCGGACGTCGCCACGCTCGGACGGCCGGAGGGCTTCGCCGAACGACAGGTCACCGGCTGGCAGACCCGCTGGAAGCTCGTCCGTCCCGACGACGGTCCGGCGCAGATGGACGAGTTGCCGGAGCGATTGCTCGCGGGAGTGCCCGCGCCGACCCGCGTGTCGATCGTGCACAACGACCTGAAGCTCGACAACTGCCAGTTCTCGCCGGGCTTCCCCGACCGCGTGCAATCGATCTTCGACTGGGACATGACCACGCTCGGGGAGCCACTCGTCGACCTCGGCACCCTGCTCAACTACTGGCCGGACCCGGCCGACAGCCCCGACGAGCGTCGCGTCAGCCACCAGGGTCTGCTCGAGATGGGCCTGCCGTCGCGAGGGGAGATCATCGACCACTACACCGAACGCACCGGCATCGACACCTCCTCCGCCGGCTGGTACGAGGCGTTCGCACAATGGAAGACCGGGGTCGTGATCCAGCAGCTGCACCAGCGCTGGGTGCGCGGCGAGAGCACCGACCCGCGCATGGAGATCATCGCCGATCGCCTGCCGGTGCTCGCCGCCAGCGCCTCGGCGCTGCTCGACCGTCTCGGGTAGGCACCCAGCACATCGCGGCCGTCACCCGAGAGCGTCAGCGCACCACTGGTACCGTCGACGGCATGGGAGCGGCGACGTGATCCTCGCCTCGGACCTGCTCGCGGCGCGCGAACAGATGGCGCTGACGCTCGCGTTCCACATCATCCTGGTGCCGTTCGGGGTGGCGTTCCCGTGCATGGTGCTGGTCGCGGAGTGGCGTGGCTGGCGGCGTGGCGACGACGACGCCAGGCTCCTCGCCCAGCGCTGGTCGAAGGTGATGGCCGTGCTGTTCGCGGTGGGCGCGGTCACGGGGACCGTGCTCTCGTTCGAGATGGGGTTGCTCTGGCCGGGCATGTTCGACCGCTTCGGTGCCGTCATCGGCGTCCCGTTCGCGATCGAAGGCCTCGCGTTCTTCGTCGAGGCGATCTTCGTCGGCATCTACCTCTACGGCTGGAAGCGGCTCTCTCCGAAGGCGCACCTCTGGTCGGGCATCCCGATCGTGCTGTCCGGCGTGCTCGGCACGGCGTCGGTGATCTCGGCCAACTCGTGGATGAACCAGCCGAGCGGGTTCACGGTCGCCGCCGACGGATCGATCCACGACATCCAACCGCTCGGGGCGATGCTCAACCGGGCCATGGCCTACGAGGCGCCGCACATGCTGGTCGCCGCGTACATGGTCGCGGGGTTCTCGGTGGCGTCGATCTACGCGGTCGGTTGGCTGCGCGGCAAACGCCGGCGCTACCACCGCATCGGCTTCCTGATCCCGTTCGTCTTCGCCTCCGTGGCCGCGCCGGTGCAGGTCGTGATCGGCGACTTCGCCGCGCGTGCCGTGTTCACGGACCAGCCGTCGAAGTTCGCGGCGATGGAGCTGATCACGCACACGGGCCCGGACCAGGCGATGCACCTCGGCGGTGTGCTGGTCGACGGCAAGATCGTCGGCGGGATCCCGATCCCTGGCCTCGATTCGATCCTCGCCGGGTTCTCGACGTCGACGAGGATCACGGGGTTCGACGAGGTCCCCGTCGACGAGCAGCCACCCCCGAACATCGTCCACCTCTCGTTCCAGGTGATGGTGATGATCGGGACGGGCCTGGTCGCGCTGGGGGCGTGGTTCGGCTTCGTGTGGTGGCGCCGGCGGCGTTTGCCGGCCTCGCGGTGGTTCTGGCGCGCGGCCGCGTTGGCGGGCATCGGCTCCGTGGTCGCGCTCGAGGCCGGTTGGATCACCACCGAGGTCGGTCGTCAACCGTGGATCGTGTACAAGCTGATGCGCGTCGACGAGGCGGTGACGCCCAACGGCGGGCTGTGGTGGACCTTCGGCCTCGTCGTCGTGCTCTATGCCGCGCTGGGGACCGCGGCGGTCCTGGTCATCCGTGGGATGACCACGCGCTGGCAGGCGGACGACGTGGACGACGTGGATGGCGTGGCAGACGCGGGCGGCACCTCCGACGTCGGCGGGCCGCCGCCCGACCGGGAGATCGGCGTCGCGCCGTGATGATCGGCGTCGCGCCGTGACGATCGGGCTCGCGCCGTGACGATCGGGCTCGCGCCGTGACGGC
>JAODBQ010000182.1 GCA_025464045.1 Ilumatobacteraceae bacterium | reverse complement strand
ACCTCACCGTGCTGATGATCTCCAACGAGGTCGCCGGCGGTGTGTCCACCGATGCCAACACGGTCGGCTTGATCAGCGCCGACGTCGCCTGACGCCGCCGCCGTCGTCAGCGGCGGCCGGGAGACCGTCCTGTGCGCAAGCCCCGTCGTGCCGGCAGCACCGTCCTGCACGGCTCACAGCCGGGCCACGCGTCGTTCGACCGTGCGCAGGAAGGCACGGCGGTCGTCGGCGCTGGCGCGGTCGACGCCGTACATCGCGATCCAGGACGTGCGCGCCAACGGGTGGCAGACGGAGCGCACGCTGCGCCGGATGACCCGCTTGCCGCCCTCGCCCTGTGCCGCGTTGACCAGCTTCGACGAGCCGTGCGTGGTCACGACCACGAGGCGACGGACGTTGCGCAGCAGGGGGCGGATCCGCGTGGCGCCCTCCGGCAGCTCCCACGCGACACCGTTGGCGAGGACGCGGTCGAACCAACCGGTGAGCACCGCCGGCTGCCCGCTCCACCACGTCGGGTAGACGAACGCGATGGCGTCGCACCAGCGCACCGCGTCGATGTACTCGGCCAAGTCGGGGGCGTCGGCGGCCACGTCGTCGGGCGGTCGGTGGTGTGCGGCGTGTTCGGCGGCCGAGAGCTCCGGCCGGAACCCGTCCGCGACCAGGTCGCTGCAGCGAACGTCGTGGCCGCCGGCCGCCAATGTGGTCAGCACGGTGTCGAGCACGGCCGAGGTCAACGACTCGAGGACGGGGCGGCAGACGACGACGTAGACCCTCACAGCCGTGCCAGGTCGTGCGTGATCCGGGCGAGGAACGCGGCGCGCTCGGGTGCGGTGCTGGCGTCCATCGCGTAGAGCCCGAGCCACCTGGTCCGCGTGTGCCAACCCGTGGAGATCCGCAGCGCACGATTGATCGTGCGCCGGCCGTTGTCGTTGATCAGCCGCACGTACCAGCGCGCCGAGCCGTACGTGCTGATCCCGACGAGACGGCGGATGTGGGTGAGGCCGGGACGGACGCGGTGATCGGCGTCGAACACGAAGCCGACACCGGGGACCATGACCCGCTCGAGCCAGCCCTTGAGGATCGCCGGGACCGTGCTCCACCACGTCGGGTAGACGAAGATCAGCGTGTCGGCGGTGGCGAGATCGGCGATGTGCGCGCGCACCAACGGATCCAGCACCGGTTCGTCTCCGTGGTAGGCGTTGCGCTCCGCGGCCGACATCGCCGCGGTGAAGCCCTCGGCGTAGAGGTCGTGGAGGACGACGGTGTGGCCGCCGGCGGTGAGCGCGCCGACGACCTCGGCGGCGATCGCGTGGCTGTAGCTGGCGGGATCGGGATGGGCGAGGACCACGACCGCGCGCATGCCTCGAACCTACTGGTGGATGCCCGGACCGGCGGCCTTCTCTCGAGAGCACGGGCATGCGACCGTCCTGTCAGCGACGCTGACGGGAAGCTCATCGGGCCCCTCCACGCCCAGCAGTTGGCGACGTACCGCATCCGTGGTTGGGGCGCGCCGGCCCGGCGCCCCACCCGGTCAGCGCCCGCCGGCGACGTCGACGAACGAGCCCGTCACGTAGCTCGCTGCCGGCGATGCGAGCCACACGACGGCCGCGGCGACCTCCGCTGCCGTGCCCGAGCGCTGCATCGGGATCTGCGGTGCCATCCGCTCCAGGCGTCCCGGCGGGGCGTGGTCGTGGAAGCCGCTCTCGATCAGCCCCGGCCGCACGGCGTTGACGCGCACGCCAAACGGTGCGAGCTCCTTGGCGAGGCCCGTCGTCATCGTGTCGAGGGCACCCTTGGTCGCGGCGTAGTGCACCCACTCCCCGGCGCCGCCGAGCACGGCCGCCTTCGAGGAGATGTTCACGATCGCGCCGCCGCTGCCGCCGCGGTCGGTGCGCATGCGCGCCGCGGCCTCGCGCGCGCACAGGAACGCGCCGCCGACGTTGACCGCGAACAGCCGCGCCAGCATCTCCGCCGACACCGCCTCGAGCCCGCCGTACCCGCCGGCGATCCCCGCGTTGTTGACGAGCGCGTCGATCCGGCCGAACGTCGAGTCGATCTGTTCGAACATCTGCACGACGGCGCCCTCGTCGGCAACGTCCGCGCCCAGTGCCACCGAGCCGTGGCCGAGCTCACCCACGAGTGCCTCGGCCGCGGCGGCGCTCGCGGCGAAGTTCACGACGACCGTGCTCCCGGCCGCGACCGCGGCGCGCGCCACCGCGGCGCCGATCCCGCGGCCGCCACCGGTGACGAGCATGACCGGACGCGGGTTCACGAGTCGCTCATCCGCTGGTCGCCAGCTTGGCCAGGAGCATCGCCTTCACGCCGGGCCACTCGCCGGCGATCACGGAGTGCATCGCCGAGTCGCGAGCGCCCTCGCCGACGACGTACGCGCCGCGGTGGCTGCGCAGGACGCCTTCGAACGTCGCGCCGACGCGCAGGATCGCGGCACGGCTGCGCTCGTTGCGCACGTCGGTGCATATCGCGACGCGGTGCACGCCGTAGACCTCGAACGCGTGCTGGAAGAGGAGGAGCTTGGCCTCGGTGTTGATCGGTGTCCGCTGTGCGGACGCGGCGAGCCAGGTGCCCCCGACCTCCACCTCGGCCGGCAGATCGGGCCCGGCCCACCACTCCAGCCGCAGGTAGCGCGTGCAACCGACGAGCACGCCGTCGGCCAACCGTCGTTGCACGAAGGGCACCATCGTCCGCTCCTCCTGCTCGCGCAGGCTGCCGGCGATGTACTCGCGCATCTCCGGCTCCGTCGCCGGCACGGCGGTCCACGCGTAGGTCGACCGGTTCTCGTTGGCGGCGGCGACGAGCTCGGCGGCATGTTCCGGGCGGACCTGCTCGAGCTGCACGTGGCGGCCGGTGAGGGTGGGGCTGGGCAGTGACATGGCGGACCCAAGCTTGGCCTGCTGTGCCGGCCAGCGCGCGACGGGTTGTCAGGTCCCGGATGTCACCGGTTCCTGCCGGTAGCCGACCGCAACGCCGCGACCGTTCGCCTTCGCGCGGTACAGGGCGTCGTCGGCTCGGGCGAGCACGGCGATCAGTGGCTCGTCGCCTCCCGAGTCGGTGGCGCCGATCGAGAGCGTGACCGGCACCGGGCTCCCGCCGACCATCGTCGGTCGCTTGGCGACCGCCTCGATGAGGCGACCGGCGACGACGAGCCCAGCGCGCTGGTCGATTCCTGGCAGCACCGCGATCAGCTCGTCGCCGCCGAAGCGACCGACCACGTCGCTGTCGCGGCGGAGCTCGCGGCACAGGTGGGAGACCGTCATCAGCACCGCGTCGCCTGCAGCGTGCCCGAACTGGTCGTTCACCTGCTTGAACCGGTCGACGTCGATCATCAGCACGGCCACCGAGGAGCCCGACTGCTGGGCGCGCACGAGCAGGCGGTCGGCCGCCTCGATCAGCGCCTCGCGTCGCAGCAGACCGGTCAACGCATCGACCGTGGCCAGCTCGTAGTACCGGGCGAGGAGCGCCACGTGGTCCCGTTTGACGGCCGACTGGCGTGCCGCGAGGAGCACACCGAGCACGAGGCAACCCAGGATGCCCACCCCGAGCTCGCGGAAGCGAGCGTTGTCGAGTTGCGTGAGCAGCGCGCCGTAGCCCATCGCGACACCGGCGAGCGGCACGAGCTGCTCCACCCTCACCATCGGCAGCGCGCGGGTCGACGGCTCGACGGCGCGTCGGGTCGTGTCGGCGGCCAAGCCCCAGCACACCATGGCGCCAAGCCAGAAGAGATCGATCCAGTCGCCGCCCGTGTAGTTGTCCCCGAGCGAGAGCCTCGTCCACACGACGTCTGCGGCCGCCCACGCGATGAGCCCGCCGATCAGCAGCGCCAACGCCCGCGGTGACAGCCACGACGGCCGGCGCAGGAGCAGCGCGGCGCTGGCCATCACGAGCAGCCCGTCGCCGACGGGGTAGCCGACCGCCAGGACCTCCTGCAGCAGGTGGGTCGGAAGGCTCGTGATCTGGTCGAGCAGGAGGTACCAGACGAGCACGAACGAGCCGGCGACGACCGTCGCGAGGTCGAGCGCGAGCGAGCGTCGATCGAGGCCGCGTCTCGGTGCGCCGAGGGTCCAGACGGCCACGAACATGAGCAGGTACGACGCCGTGTAGCCGATGTCGGCGATGCTCGGGAACGGCTGTTGATGCCGGACGGCTTCGACCCAGAACCAGCAACCGTCGGCGAGCGCACGAGCGGCCATCGCTGCCGCGAACAGCGCCCAGCCGCTCCGGGCCCTGGCGGCGGTCGCGTGCACGTGGGCGCGCCACGCCTGGTGGCAGACCAGCAGACCGACCACCGGATAGGTCAGATCGGCGACCTCGGTGCGCAGCGCGGCGCCGGCGGTGTTGCTGACGAACCAGACGGCGAACGCGACGTAGACCGCGATCAGCACCGTGGCCGCGCCGCGACCCTTGAGCGATCGGGGCGCGTCCGCCTGACCGTGACGATGGCTCATCGCCTGACGACGTGTCTCACACCATGGTTGTCGGCACGACCCGGCCGCGGGGTGAGGACGGATTCCTCTGGCGGCGAACCTCAGGACACGTACACGTTGCGCAGGACTTCGTCGATGGTGGTGACGTCAGCGGCGACCAGCGTCATCGCCTCGGCGCCCATCTGCCGCATGCCCTGGGAGACGGCCAGCGCGCGCATCGCCTGCGGTGACCCCAGCGAGGTCATCAGCTCACGGATCTCGTCCGTCACCGCCAGCACCTCGTAGACGCCGACGCGTTCGCGATACCCCGTGTTCGAGCAGTAGTTGCAACCGGTGCCGCGGACGAACACGTCCTTCGCCGGCCCACCGAGCGAGTCGTACGACGCCCGCTCCTGCGACGTCGGCTCGTATGGCGCGGCACATGACGGGCAGACCTTGCGGACGAGCCGTTGGCCGACGACCCCGACGAGCGACGACGCGATCAGGAACGGCTCGATGCCCATGTCGATCAGGCGGTAGAGGGCCGAGCTCGCATCGGTGGCGTGCAACGACGACAGCACGACGTGGCCGGTGAGCGCCGACTTGATGGCGATCCGTGCCGTCTCCTCGTCGCGGATCTCGCCGACCAGGATGACATCCGGGTCCTGCCGGAGGATCGTCTTCAACCCGGCCGCGAACGTGATGTCGGCCGGGAGGTTGATCTGCATCTGGTTGATCGCGGGGAACACTTACTCGACCTGATCCTCGATCGTCATCACGTTCAGTTCGCTGCGGCTGACCTCCGTCAGCGTCGCGTAGAGC
>JAODBQ010000171.1 GCA_025464045.1 Ilumatobacteraceae bacterium | reverse complement strand
TCCCCGATCAGTTCGACGACGTCACCGCCGCGCCACTGCTCTGCGCTGGCATCATCGGCTTTCGCGCTCTGGAGCGCACCGACGTCGGCGCCGGCGGCCGGCTCGGCATCTACGGGTTCGGCGGCTCGGCCCACCTCACCGCCCAGATCGCGATGGCCCGCGGCATCACGGTGCACGTGCTGACCCGTTCGGCGACGGCCCGCCGGCTCGCCTTGGAGCTCGGTTGCGCATCCTCGGGCGACGCCACCGACCGCCCGCCCGAGCCGCTCGATGGGGCGATCCTCTTCGCCCCGGCCGGGGAGCTCGTGCCCGTCGCACTGGCCGCGCTCGACCGCGGCGGGATCCTCGCCGTCGCCGGGATCCACCTCACCGACGTGCCTGCGTTGAACTACCAGGCGCACCTGTTCCAGGAGCGCCAGCTGCGCAGCGTGACCGCGAACACCCGCGACGACGGTGAGCGCTTCCTGCTCGAAGCCGCCAGCGCGTCCATCCGCGTGCACACCGTCGCCTATCCCGCCGACGCCGCCGACGTCGCGCTCGCGGATCTGTGGAACGACCGGGTCGACGGCGCGGCGGTGCTCGTCCACTGAGCTCGTCAGGTCCGCCAGGGGACGGACCAGACGACGTCCGTGCCGCGAGCGGAAGGCACGACCTCGAACGTGCCGCCGTGGCGCACCGCGCGCTCGCGCAGGTTGTCCATCCCGCGGCCACCGGTGGGCGTCGGATCGAACCCCCGACCGTCATCGATGATCCGCACCGCCACGAGCCCGTCCACCGCGCCCACCGTGACCGCGACGGCGCTCGCGTCGGCGTGCTTGGCGACGTTCGACAAGGCCTCGCGGATGACGGCACAGACCTCGTCGGCGAGCTGATCGCCGACCACGGTGTCGATCGGTCCGACGAGGCAGAGCTCCGGCTCGAAGCCGAGCGTACGCGACGCTTCGGCGATGAGCTGCACCACCTCATCGCGCAGCGATCGACCGAGTCGGCGCCGCGTGTGCAGTTCGAAGATCGCGCTGCGCACGTCGCGCACCGTGACGTCGAGATCGGCGACGGCGCGGTTGATCCGCTCGGTCGCGCGTTGGTCGTCGACCAGTCGCAGGCTGGCCTGCAGCGACAGGCTGATCGCGAACAGCCGTTGCATGACCGTGTCGTGG
Organism: Ilumatobacteraceae bacterium; assembly: GCA_025464045.1. Taxonomy (GTDB): domain Bacteria; phylum Actinomycetota; class Acidimicrobiia; order Acidimicrobiales; family Ilumatobacteraceae; genus JAODBQ01. The sequence goes on along the minus strand of JAODBQ010000171.1, from coordinate 5,887 downwards.
AGCTCGCGCGCGATCCGCTCGCGGTCCTCCACCGTGGCCAGCTCGGCCACACGCGCGTGGAGCCGGGCGTTGTCGATCGCGATCCCTGCAGCCGCAGCAAGGCTGGTCACCAGCTCTTGATCGACCTCGGTGAACGTGTCGCCGCCCGCCTTGTCGCACAGGTAGAGGTTCCCGAACACGACGCCGCGGACGGTGATCGGGACCCCGAGGAACGATGTCATCGGCGGATGGTTCGGCGGGATCCCGAACCGGCCCGGATGCGCGTGCAGATCGGCGAGGCGCAGCGGCTCGGGGTCGACGATCAGCAGGCCGAGGATCCCGTGACCTTCGGGCAGCTCGCCGATCGCGGTGCGCTGACCGTCGCTCAGTCCCACCGTGATGAACTCGCTGAGCCGCGTGCCGGACGGATCGAGCACACCGAGCGCGCCGTACTGTGCCTGTGCGAGCTCGGCCGCCGTGGCGACGATTCGGCGCAGCACCGACGGAAGATCGAGATCGGAGCTGATCGCGAGCACGCCGTCGAGCAAGCGGCGGAGCTGCCGAGGCCCCGCGCGATGCTCCACCGCGCGGAGCCTATGCCGGAGCAGCCGCTCCCGACGTCCCTCGAGCCGATCCCACCGGCTGCCCGCGCGAGGATGGGGCGGATGGCGGTCCGGGTCTTCCTCGTCGACGACCACGAGATCCTCCGGCACGGGTTGCGCGACCTCCTCGTGGCGGAGGGCGACATCGACGTCGTCGGTGAAGCGGGCACCGTGCAGGAGGCGCTGCACCGCATCCGCACGGTCGAGGTGGACGTCGCCGTCCTCGACGTGCGCCTTCCCGACGGCAGCGGCATCGAACTGTGCCGCCAGCTGCGTGCGGCCGACAGGCCGGTGGCGTGCCTGATGCTCACGTCGTACAACGAGGACGAGGCGCTCCTCGACGCGATCGTCGCCGGCGCGGCCGGGTACCTCCTCAAGGAGGGCCGAGGGGCCGACATCGTCAGCGCGGTCCGTCACGTCGGCGAGGGCGGTTCGTTGATCGATGCGGCAACGACCCGGCGGGTCAACGAACGCATCCTCGCCGGCGCGGCGAAGGACCGCTTGCTCGCCGGTTTGAGCCACCAGGAGCAGCGGATCATCCAGCTGCTCGCCGACGGCAAGACGAACCGCCAGATCGCGGCCGAGATGCTGCTCACCGAGAAGACGGTCAAGAACTACGTGTCCCACCTCCTGACGAAGATGGGGATGAGTCGACGCACGGAGGCGGCCGTGTACGCGGCCCGCCACGACGAGCGGACGCACCGACCGCCACACCTCGGCTGACGACCGCGGCCGATCGACGCAGCGGACGCCGATCCCAGGACGCGGATCGGGATGCCCGGGCGCGGTCACGTCGCCGGCGCGGTCACCCCCTTCGGCGACTTCTGCCCCATGAAGCCGAACAGGTAGCCGGCGACGCGCCGCATCTGGATCTCCTCGGCGCCTTCGGTGATGCGGTAGCGCCGGTGGTGGCGGTAGATGTGCTCGAACGGCTTGTGCCGGCTGTAGCCGAGGCCGCCGTGGATCTGCATCGCCCGGTCCGCCGCCTGGCAGCACAGGCGGTTCGACCAGTAGTTGCACATGGAGACCTTGTCGGACGCGGAGAACTGGCCCTCCGTGTCCAGCTGCCACGCCGTCTTGTGGATCAGCGCGCGCAGCATGTCGCACTGCGTCTGCAGCTCGACGAGCGGGAACTGGATGCCCTGGTTCGTCGACAGCGGCTTGCCGAACGGCTTGCGCTGGTTCGCGTACTCGACCGACTCGTTGATGCAGTACTGGGCGGCACCGAGGGACGACGCCGCCTGACGGATGCGGTTCTCGTTGACGAAGTGCTGCACCACCTGCAGCCCGCGTCCCTCCTCACCGAAGATCGTCGACTTGTTCACGCGCACGTTCGTGAACTTCACCGTCGCGTGATCGGTCGGCATGTTGAACGTCCACAGGAACTCGACGATCTCGAAGCCCGGTGTGCTCGTCGGCGTGATGAACGCGGTGATGCCGGACCCGTCGCCGGGCTCGCCGCTCGTCCTGGCGAAGATCACGTCGTGGGTCGCGTTGTGGATCCCGGTGTTCCAGGTCTTGTTGCCGTTGATCACCCACTCGTCGCCGTCGCGGTAGGCCTTGGTCTCCATCCACGTCGCGTCCGAGCCGTGGTTCAGCTCGGTGATGCCGAACGCGAACCCACCGCCGTGCTCGGTCATCCGCTTCAACCAGTAGGCCTTCTGCTCCTCGGTGCCGTAGGCCTGCATCAGCTGCACGCCGAGGTTGTTGGCGACGATCGTGTGCTCTGTCTGCAGATCGCAGTGCAACCCGAGCCCCTTCGACGCGAGGTGCTCGCGGATCACGGCCATGCCGAGGTTGGTCCCACCCATGCCTCCCAGCTCGGGCGGGAACGCGTAACGGAACAACCCCGCTCGATCGGCACGACGGCGCGCGTCGCGCAGCAGCTCCTCCCACGCCGCGTTCGGGAGGCCACCGCGCTCCCAGTCGGTCCGGGCGTCTTCGCGCCGGTGGTCGAAGAAGCGGATGTTGTCGTCCTGTTGTTCCAACGGCTTGATCTCGCTCTCGATGAAAGCGTCGACCCGGCCGAGGAACTCGACGAGCTCCACAGGCAGTTCGAAGTCCACGTCGTCTCCCTTCGCGTCGCCACGCCCCCGGCGCGGCACGCACGGATCTTGTCCGCTCGGAGCAGCGTTCGGCCAATGGGACGTCCGCCATCGCGACTTCGTGGCGCAGCAGGGATGAGACGGCGGTCGATCGGGTAGCCGCACGTGAGCGCCGGAACCCGCCGGTTGTCCCAGGAGGTTCGATGTCCACGAACAACAAGCTGATGCGGATCTATCTCCGAGACCACCTCGCCGGAGCGACCGCCGGCGCCGCTCGCGCCCGGCGGCTGGCGGCCGCCGAGCAGCACTCGAGCGACGCCGAGACCCTGGCTGCGTTCGCTCGCGACGTCGAGGAGGACCGCCAGTCGTTGATCTCGATCATGAAGCAGCTGGACATCGCACCGAACGTCCTCAAGAACAGCGTGGCCGCAGTGGCCGAGAAGGTCGGCACCCTGAAGGCCAACGGCCGCGTCGTGCAGCGGTCGCCCCTGACCCCGGTGATCGAGCTGGAAGCGATGCAGATGGGGGTGCGCGGCAAGCACTCGCTCTGGGTGTCGATGCAGCGCGCCACCGAGCGCGCCCAGCTGAGCGGCGTGGACGTCGACGTGCTCTTCCAACGTGCCGAACAACAGCTCCTGCTCCTCGCCGAGCTGCACCAACGCCGGGCAGAGGAGACCTTCGGGCCATCGTCGCACTGAGGCGACGCGGCGTGGCGCCCGCGCCCGATCAGGGTCGTGGTTGGTCGGCGTCGGAGGCCACGCGTGCGGTGTCGCGACGGATGCGCAGCGCGGCGAAGAGCAGTCCTGCGGCAAGTGCGGCTCCGACGCCTTCCCCCGCGCGCAGGCGCAGGTCGAGCAGTGGCTCGAGGCCGAGGTGGGCGAGGACGATCGCGTGCGCGGGCTCGCGGCTGCGCTGACCGGCGATGAGGCACTCGACGACGGCTGGCTCGATCGACGCGGCGACGAGGCCGGCCACGCCCGTGGCCAACCCGTCCATGACGATCGGGCTGCCCTCCTCGGCGGCACCGAGCACCACCCCCGTCAGGTACGCGAGCTCCGGGCCGCCGAGGCTCGCCAGCGCGATCGTCGGCCCCGACAGCCTGGCGCCGTGCTTGGCGCGCGCACGCGCGAGCGCGCCGGTCACGACCTCCACCTTGCGTCCGATGGTGTCAGCGTCGGCACCCGCCCCGCGACCGACCACGTCGGCTGCGCACCGCCCGGTGAGAGCGGCCGCGAGTGCCGCCGCGACGGTCGTGTTGCCGATGCCCACCTCGCCGAGCACGATCAGTCCGTGCGCCGCGGCGCGACGACCGGCGATCACGCCGTCGGCGATGAGTTGCTCGACCGTGGCCACGTCGAGTGCGTCTGCGTGCAGCAGGTCGCCCGCAGACGAGCCTGCATCGACCACGATCCACTCGAGGCCGACCGTGCGCGCGGCCACGACGCCCATCGCCTCACCCGCCCTCGCCGCGGCCAACACGTCGGCGCCGACCTCGCGCCGGAACACGGAGACGCCCAGGTCTGCCACGGGATGGTCGCCGACCACGAGGACGAGCGTTCCGGTCGACAACGCGTGGTGACCGAGGGCGATGATCTTGTTGACGTCGGCATCCAGGCGGCCCATGGATTCGGGTGGCGTGAGCAACGCGTCGCCGAGATCGCCGGCGGCGACCACCGCTGCCGGCTCCGGTGCGCGCAGCCGCGAGACGGGCGGGCGAGGCTGGTCGGACGGCCAGCGTTCGTGCACGACCACGTCGTCGAGGGCCAACCGCCGGGACCAACCGGCGCGCTCCAGACCGGGATCGGGCGGACGTTCGTTCGGCCAACCGATGCACAGCCATCCGAGGGTCACCACCCCGGCGGGCAGTCCGATCAGCTCGGCGAGCTCGTCGGGCTGGAACAGCGTCACCCAGCCGACGCCGAGGCCCTCTGCCCGGGCCGCGAGCCACAGGTTCTCGACGGCTGCCGCGCACGACCACACGTCCGCATCCGGGAACGTGGCGCGACCGAGGACACCCGCCGCGGCGACCCGCCGATCACAGCAGACGACGATGCCCAGCGGTGCCTCGCGGATGCCCTCGAGGTGGAGATCGAGCAGGTGGGCGCGCGAACGGTCGTCCATCTGCTCGGCCTGGGCGAGCCGTTCACGATCGGCCATCCACCCGGCTCGTTGTCGGGTGCTCGGATCGGCCACGACCACGAACCGCCACGGTTGCGACTGGCCGACCGACGGCGCGGCGTGCGCGGCGGCGAGAACCCGGCGCAGCACCGGCTCCGGTACCGGATCCGGTCGGAACCGGCGGACGTCGCGGCGCGCCCGGAGCACGTCGTAGAACGACTCCCGCGCACCGGCTGCGAACGCCCACGCCTGCGGCTCGGCGGCGCGCTCGGCGGCCGAGCTCTGATCGCCGATCAGCGGAACCGGCCGCCGCCAGCTCATCGCGCCGCGATCGTCGGTGTGCGCCACGTGGGCGGCATCGCGCGGCGGCCGATGCACCGGCGGCGGAGGACGCGTCGGCACGGCCGGATCGGACGGGGCATCACGGCTCATGATCGGTTGGCGCCCACGACGCGGCCACCATAGGCCGTGACCGTGAACCTACGTGGTGTGCGCGACGACTCAGGGTCGTCGCGCGGGCAGGGCGCGGCGACGACGTACTGGCCGTGCCAATGCGAGGGGACGGAACGCCGCGCGCCGCGACCGTGGCCGGCGGAACAGGGCGAACGTCGGCGGCCACGGCACGAGCGATGTCCTCTCGGGGCGACCCCGTTCGTCAACATGACGATGGCCCCTCGCGGCCGCAACACCTGGAGGCATGCCGTGCAGAAGATCGATGAACGAACCGCCTGGCGGTTGATCCACGCCGAACGAGCGACGTTCGCCGACGTCCTCGCCGCGCTCACGCCCGAGCAGTGGGCGGCACCGTCGCTGTGCCACGGCTGGTCGGTGCAGCAGACAGCAGGCCACATCGTTGCCGGTGCCGAGCAGACGCGGCGGAGGTTCGTCGGGCACATGGCGGCGAACGCGTTCCGGTTCAACGTGATGATCGATCGAGACGCCCGCCGCGCGGGAGCGGCCCCTCCGGTCGAGCTTGTCGAGCGGCTGCGATCCCGCACGACGACGACGAACCATCCGCCGGCACCGGTGACGACGATGCTCGGCGAGATCGTCGTGCACGCGCAGGACATCTGCCAGCCGCTCGGCCTCGTGACGCGGACCAGTCCCGAGGCCGTGTCCGCGTGCTTGGAGATGTATGCGAAC
>JAODBQ010000138.1 GCA_025464045.1 Ilumatobacteraceae bacterium | reverse complement strand
ACCTCAGCCGCTGACCTTCACCGTCAAGGTGGTGGCCTTGGTCCCCACCTTGATCGTCAGCGACAGCGTGCCCTTGCCGGCCGTGGCGAGGGCCTTGCGGACCTTGGACGGCAGCTTGATCGCCAGGTTCGTCGTCCTGCCAGCTGTCGAAGGCCGTCTCCTGCGCGGCGACCTACGCGCTGGTGGCCCATGGCAAGACGGGCTGGAAGCTCACCTCCGCACGCCGCCTCCCGGCCGGGAGGTACCGCGTGACCATCAAGGCGCTCGACGCCGCCGGCAACGCCAAGGTGTTGCACCGGTCGGTGACCGTGCGTTGATGTAGGCATCGACCCGCCCACGGCGCGCCCGGACATCGGTGGTCCGGGCGCGCGCCTCCGCGGCCTCCAGGAAGTCGCCCCGGCCCGCTGTGCCCGACGGTCCGGTCCGCGGTGCCATGGCGCTCCGCAGAACGCGTGTGTTGGCGGGGCGACGTGCGCCGGATCAAGCGACTGGCGCGACGTTATGGTCTGCCCCTCACTCCTCCGTTTGGGGGAGTCCGCACTTGCCCCGAGCAGGGCCGTGTGCCAGGCCAGACGGTCGGTGCAAGACCGGACACACGCAACCCAACCAACCCCCAGGGAGAACGTTGTTGATGCGAGGATTGACCGAGGTCGTGCGCGGTGAGCTTTCGGAGCGAGACCGCGGCGGCGGGCGTCCGAGGCTCGACCGCGAGCTGCACCGGCAGCTGGCGCGCGAACGCGCGCGCAACGCGGGCCTCGAATACGGGATCACGGCGCTGGAGCATCGGGTCCGCGCGCTCAGCGACGAGGTGAGGGAGCTCCGCGCCGAGCCCGCCTGACGTCCTCGCCGGCGTGAGCAACGGCCAGCTGGAGCACGCCGATCGCCGGCGCCGTGCGCGGCGCGCTATTCGTGCAGGTGGCTACCGCGCTCTGCCTCCGATGCCCCGTCGTCGCGAACGGTCGCGTGCGTCGGCCGTGGCGGTTCACGCTCCCCGGCGCGCTTGGCGCGATAGGCCTCGAGCCCGCCGCCCAGACCACCGAACACGAAGGCCAAGCCGAGGCCGACGACGATGATCACAAACAGCAGGAAGATCGCGATTCCGCCTTCCATGCTCCTGGAGTAACCGCTGGACGCGATCTGCAAGCGTCGTTTCGCAGAGCGCGTGGACCGTCTCGCTCGAAAGGTCGCTTCCGTGTCCGAGGCGGGGGCCGGCGGCGACTCGTCGACCGCCGTTGGCAGCCGGCCGGATCGAGCGGGAGCGGGGGTTCTCACGTGGTCGCTGTGCGCCCGGGTGAGCTCGGGAGCCTCGGGATGCTCGCGACTTCCGAGGATGATGCCGTCGGCCGGCGTGGCGTCCGACCGAGGTCGGCGGGGGCGGCGGGGTCAGGTCGCGCGGCGCTCGACGGCGCGGCGGCGTGCTCCAGCAGACCGATCTCGCGGGCGACGCCCAGCGCGATGATCACCTGGAAGACCAGGTCGTCGACGAGGACGCGTTCGTCGGCGCCGTGCTTGGTCTCGAGGTTGACCATCGGGTCGCCGTGGCGGAAGGGGATGAAGCCGTAGGCGATCGAGCCGTACTCCTCGCGCATCACGTGGCAGTCGCTGAAGCCGTAGCCGAGCGCCGGGATGAGCCGGGCTTCGGGGTCGTACTCGGCCAGCACGCGATCGATGGCCGCACGCAGGGGGGTGTCGGCGTCGGAGATGAGGCCGCCTTTGGGCTCGACGACCTCGAGCTCGTAGTCGCCTTCGCCCAACGCGTCGCGTAGCTCGCTCTCGAGGTCGTCGGCCGTGGTGCCCGGCACCAGGATGCAGGCCAGCGTGGCGACGGCGCGGTCAGCGATGGCGTTCTGAGGGCCGGGCACGTCGAGCATCGTCGGATGGATCACTGAGCGGGTCAGAGCGGCGAGGATCCTGTCGAGCCCAGGGTGCAGTGCTCGCGCACGCGCGAGCCGCTGCGCGTCATCGCCCTCACCGCCGAGCGCGTCCAGGACCGGGAGGAGGTCCGGGTGGATACGCACGGCCGGCTCGTAGTCGGCGAGTCGATCGAGCAGGCGGCGCAGCTCGGTGAGGGCACTGGAGCCCGCGTCGGTCAACGACGCGTCACCGGCACGACCGCGAACGGTCAGCGTGGCGCTGGCCGAGGCCTTGACCCCGCAGTCCAGGAGGTAGACCGGACCGTCGGCGGTGACGATGCGCTCGCCGGAGCCCTCTCCGACGATGAAGTCCGGGCAGAGGTCCGGAAGCTCCTCGACGAAGAACGTCGACCCGACCCCGGCATCCCCGACCTCCTCGTCGGCCATGAGCAGCAGCATGATGTCGCCGTTGGGGCGAAAGCCCTCGCGCGCCAGCGTCGCCAACGCCACCGCGGTCGACGCGACCTGGCACTTCATGTCCACGGCGCCGCGGCCCCAGATCATCCCGTCGCGCTCGATCCCGGCGAACGGCTCGACCGACCAATCGTCGCGTCGCGCGACGACGACATCCAGGTGTCCGAGGAAGCCGAGCGACGGGCCGGTGCCGTTTCCCGGCAGGCGCACGAGCAGGTTCGGTCGGTCGGGATCGGCGGCGACGCGCCGGCACTCGAGTCCGGCGGGGGTCAGGTATTCCTCGAGCACCGCCGCGGCCTGCGCCTCGCGACCGGGTGGGTTGGACGTGTCGCACGCGATCAGCCGACGCAGGAGCGCCGTGACCTCGCCGCGGAGCTCCTGCTCCTCGATCGGGTCGCCAGGCGTCGGCCGGTTGCCGCTGCCATTGCCGTTGTGATGCATGATGCTCCTCATCGGGGGAAGGCCACGACCTACCCGCGCGTCGGCCGTCGGGAACAACGCCCGGGATCGTTCACTCGGGGCGCCGGCGAGTCGCCGCCGCGCCGGCGAGCAAGGCGGCCTGGATCGCGGCGTCGACCAGGTAGACCGGTGAGATGCGGCGACGGGCGACGTAGATCAGGTCGATCGCCGCCAGCGACACGGCGCTACCTGCGGCCAGCGCATCGGTCTCTGGCGCGGGGCGATCGCGCCATGCGGCGATGCCCAGGGCGGTGCCGATCACGCCGAGCAGCGCCGAGACGGTCTTCAGCAGCCACAGCTCCCGCTTGGGGCCCGTGACCCGGAGGAAGCTGGGCAGGTGGGCGAACGGCCACAGGGCGGTCAAGGTGTAGTACGCGCTCTGCGCCGCAAGGACGTCGCGGGGCGCGATCACGTTGGGTGCGCCTCGCTGCGCAGCTTGTCGACCGTGGCGCGCAGTAGGCGCGAGACGTGCATCTGCGAGACCCCGACGCGCTTTCCGATCTGGGACTGGGTCAGGTCTTCTTCGAAGCGCAAGCGCACGATCTCGCGCTCTCGAGCCGTCAGGACGCGACTCAACCGGCCGATCATGGCCCGACGCTCGGCGGCCTCGAAGCCGTCGTCGAGCGCTCCGAGGCGGTCGCCGATGGCTCTGGCACCGTCCTCATCGCCGGACGGCGTCGAGAACGAGACCGCGCGGTGAGCGCTGAGCGCTTCGCGCCCTTCGAGTACCTCCTCGGTCTCGAGGCCGGTGCGTTCGGCGATCTCGTCGACCGTCGGGCCGTGGCCGCGGACACTCAGGAGCTCGGCGGCTGCCCGCTCCACAAGCAGCGCCTGCTCCTGGAGCCCGCGCGGCGGGCGGACGCTCCATCCGCGGTCTCGGAAATGCCGGCGCAGCTCGCCCGACATGGTCGGCAAGGCATAGCTGCTGAAGGCGACGCCGCGTTCGGGATCGAAGCGATCAATGGCCTTGAGCAGACCGATGCACGCGATCTGCAGCAGGTCGTCGAAGGGCTCGGGGCCGCGGGCGTACTGGTTGGCGCTGTATCGCGCGAGTGGCAGGTGGCGCTCGACGAGCTGCGCGCGCAGCTCCGGGCAACGCGTGGCGGCGAACCGGCAGAACAGCCGGGACTCGCGCTCGCCCAGACGGGTCGGTGCTGACATCGTGGAGATGACGTGTCCTCAGGGGTTGACGGAGCGGACCTGAGGGCGCAGTGGACGGCCGGGTCACAGCCGCGCACGTCTCCCACATCAGTGCGGCGAGGTGGTGCCCACCCGCGCGA
>JAODBQ010000137.1 GCA_025464045.1 Ilumatobacteraceae bacterium | reverse complement strand
CACTTCGAGCAGCTCTCCGAGGCCGAGGTCGCCGATGTCCTCGGCTGCCCGATCGGGACCGTGAAGTCACGGCTGTCGCGGGCGATGGCTCGGCTCCGTCGCCGACTCGAACCGAGCGCACTGCAGGGCGACGGGTCATGAGCACCATCGACGAGGAGACCCTCGCTCGTGCGCTGGCCAGCGTCGGTCGCCACCTCGACACGGACGCGACGTCCGCGGCGCAGCGACCCGAGCCACACCATCGGCTGCTCATGGCCGCCGCCGCAGTGATCATCACGATCCTGGTCGGGCTCGCCGTCACACCCGTGCGAACGACCGTGGCCGATTGGTTGGGCATCGGGTCCACCTCGGTCGTGCACGTCCCGGCCACTGGTGCGCCCAGCGCGGGCCTGCCGCCGAGTGCGCCGAGCACGAGCCCTGCGCCGATCACCAACGGGCTCAGCGCCATCGACGCGGCGGACGCCGTTCGTCGGCTCGGCCGACCACTCCCCGACACGTCCCTGTCCGAGCTCGGCCCGCCGCAAGCGCTCGAGGCGATGCCCGAGGGAGGCGTCCTCATGGTGTGGGCGGACGGCGCGTCGACGCTGTGGGTGCACGCCGCCGAAGTGTCCGCGCAGGTCCTGGTCAAGAAGCTGATCGGCACCGACCAACCGGCTCGGTTCATCTCCGGGATCGGCGACGGCGCGCTGGCGATCACCGGCGCGCACGTCCTCGTCACGCCGCACCGCACCATCGCCGCGCGCACCGTCGTGCTGTGGACCGACGCCACGATGGAGCTCCGGCTGGAATCCGACCTCCCGCTCGAGCGGATGATCACCATCGCCCAGCAGCTGAGCTGAACCCGCTCGACCTCGCTCCGACGCGTACAGATCCCACGCGAGCGCACACTGCGACCGTGGTGAGCCGGCGATCGAGCGGCATCACGACCACCTGCGTCGTTGGCGAGGCCGGGTTCCTGGCCTCCCGGCCAGCCGGGGCCGCCGAGTAGCAGCCTCGTCATGAGGTCGCCGGCTCGGACGAGGTGGTTTCGCCGGCCCAGCTCGTCAGCGACCCGCTCGCCGTCGGCGCCGCCGGCGCATCGCCCGCCGTGTCGGCCGCTTCGGGGACCATGTTTCGCTCCTGCACCCATGACCGGACTCCTGCGGTGAGTGGGAGTGCAGCGGCCGCCAGCAGGAGCTCGGGCACATCGCCCACCGCCGCTGCCACGCTGGCGCCGGCCACGTAGCTGACGAGCACCCCAGCGAGCACGACGATCGTCGTACGACGCCGCACGTCACCGGGCCGTGGCGCGCGCCGGAGTGCGAGTGCCAGCTTCTCGCCAAGACGGACGACCGCGCCCGTCCCGTGGGTCGTCGACACGGCGATGGCGCCGACGCGACGCAACGACACGGCTTGGAGGCCCATCGCCGTTGCGCCGACGACCAAGACGAGGACACCGCCGAGTCCGATCTGTTGCGTCGGGCTGACCGTTGTGCTGCGGATGATGACCGGCAGCGCTGCCAAGAGAGCGGCCTCGAGCAGGAGCACGCCGGTCGGGCTGGGCGGGCGCGGGTGGCGTGATCGGGCGTCCAGACGCGCGGTCGCGAGCATCGCCCCGATCAGGAAGCTCCCGATCGCCGCCAGGGCTGCGCCGACGGCCCGCCAGTCACCTGCGCCGGCGGCGATGCCGAGACGGACGAGGTTCCCACTCATGTTGGCGACGAACACAGGGGTCACGCGGAGGAAGATGAACGAATCGACGAACCCTGCAGCCATCGCCAACGCCACCGCGAGCCGCAGGCTGCCGCCGACGTGATGCCTGCTCTCCGCAGTCATGCACCGGCCGGGGATCGAGACGAGACCGACTCGCCGTTCGACGATCCGTTCGTTCTCGCGTCTCTGCGCTCGTGGATGCTCGCTCCACGTGCCGCCGCTGGTTCGACGGGCGCTAGGTGAGGGTCGGGTCGTGCAGTGATGCGCAGCAGCGAAGCCCCCATGCCGGCGAACGCAAGATCTCGAACTCCGGCGGCGAGCGTGCGGACTGCGTCCGGCAGTGCCGAGGTGGCCGCCATGAGGACCATGCCGACCACCAATGCATTCCCTGTCCAGCGCGACAGCACTCCCGCCCGGACGACGGCGACGCCGAACATCACACCGGCGACAACCATCAGCACCGAGTGCACGGTCAGCCAGGTGCCGAGCCGGTCCTGCAGGGCCGTCCAGTCGGGTGTGCGCTCGACGAGCGCGAACACCACGGTGCTCGTGAAGTAGACGAACGCGTACGCGTACGCCACGGCGGCGACGAGACCGAGGCGCCCGATCTGCGGGCGCTGCACTGCGCAGAGCCCGAGGACGAACAATGGGATCGCGGCCTCGGCGAGGTAGGTCAGCACGAGTTGCGGCGTGGAGAAGCCGCCCTGAACCAGCTCGATCACGTCGGAGACCAAGTACAACGCCGAGAACACGACGGCTGCGACGCCGATCGCCTTGATCACGACGGAATCACCGGCGGTGCGGACCGTCACGTCCGCACCGCAGTAACGCCATGCCGGCCAACGGTTCGCTCCACCGCGACCGGCACCGGCTTGTCCGTACCCTGCTGGGCCGCGGCCGCAGCGATGACGTTCGCCCCTGCTTCGGCACGAACCTTGATGCCCCGGAGCATCCTCCGACACATCGTGAAGTCGCCGAACTCCATCAACACGACACCGAAGATCGCGCTCCACGGTCGCCGCCAGTCGACTGCGGCATGGATTCGCGTGACCAGCCGGGTCCCGCCGTCATGGGTCTCGGTCAGCTGCCATGACCACGTCCCGTCCGGCTTCGTCCACAGCAGGGAACGATCGATCTCGAACGATTGGACTCGCATCGCGTTGTGCGCCGATGGCGGTGACTTCGGCGACATCGGCACCCACTGGCCGACGCGCAGGTCCTGGAAGCGCGAGTCGATCGTGACGGCGCTCGGACGGCCGAAGTTGTCGAGTAGATCGTTGGCGTACCAGCCAGCCCGTCCACACCCGACCTGCACGAGCCACGGCCACACG
>JAODBQ010000134.1 GCA_025464045.1 Ilumatobacteraceae bacterium | reverse complement strand
GCTGATCATCGACACCGATCCGCAGTGGGCGTCGCTCGTCAAGCGCCTCGTGGTGATGGGCGGCACGGTCGCGGGGCCCGGCAACGCCTTGCCCGCCGCCGAGGCGAACATCGCCCACGATCCGTCGGCCGCGGCGGTGGCGCTGGCCGCTCCGTGGGCCGAGCCACCCCTCCTGGTCGGCCTCGACGTGACCCATCGCGCCACGCTCACGCTCGACGACATCGAGCTCGCGCGATCCCACCGCACTGCGGCCGGCACCGACCTCGCCGAGCTCCTCGCGTTCTACCAACCGTTTGGCGGCACGTTCTGCGCGCCCGGCGAGTTCCCTTGCCACGATGCGTTGGCCGTGATGGCCGCCGCGCTCCCCGGCCTGGTGTCGGGACCGGTCCTGCCCACCGCGGTGCAGGCCGAGCCCGGTCCGGCGCTGGGGATGACCGTGTGCGACCGTCGTCAGCCGTACTTCGCCGCCGCCGGCCAGGCACAGGCGCTGCCGGACGGCTTCGCGCCGTGCGAGGCCGGCCTCGAGGTGGACGTGGACCGGTTCCGCGCCGAGATGCGCCGGCTACTCGGCGGCGACGCGGACTGACACCGCCTCGGCCAAGGCGCGGCGCAGCTCGATGGTCAGCCGGTCGGCTCGGGTGTGCACGTCGGCCGTCAGATCGAGCACCATCGTCGCGCTGATCCGCCGCTGGACGACGAGGTCCTCCTCCAGCACGCGCTGCTCGAAGGCGACCGCATCGCGGAGCTGCGCGGGGGTGAGGTCGTTGCGCACCAGGACCGTGTACACCCGGCACTGACGGCCGCGCTGGGGCTGCACGGCGAACACGATCACGTTGGTCCCTCCCGCGTCGAGGTAGTCGAGGCGCAGCGTGGCGGTGTACGGAGGCATGTAGGTGTAGGTCATCCGCCGTCGTTGGACGAGCGGCCGCAGCCCGGCCGCGACGCCCGGGTCCTCGTGGTTGGCGAACTCGTGCTCGGTCGTGGCGACGAAGCCGTGCTTCGTGCGGTGCAGGTGGTAGCCGTCCACCGCGGCCGACTGCTCGGACCCGAACGTCTCCGCGTGGATGAACGGGAAGTGAGCCACGTCGAGGAAGTTGTCGAGCATCATCCCGGGATCGACGTCGGCCTCGACGGGATCGAGCAGACCCGTCAGGAACTCCCCGCCGAACGCGTCGATCGTCGGTGGTCCGTTCGGCGGCCGGCCGGGCGCGAGCCAGACGATGCCGGCACATTCGGCCACCGCCGCGGCGGCATGCAACCGCGCCCGGCTGGGCACCGGCGCGTGGACACCGAGCGCGGGGATCAACGTGCACGCGCCCGAGGGCCCGAAGCGCCAACCGTGATAGCCGCAGTGCAGCTCGCCGGATGCCGACACGCTGCCCGCGGAGAGTGGCGCGCAACGGTGCGGGCAGCGATCGCGGAACGCGCACACCGCGCCGGACGCGTCGCGCCACAGCGCCCACGGTTGTTCGAGCAGCCAGGCCTTCGTCGGTTGGCAGCCGACCTCGGCGCTCAGCGCAACCGGATGCCAGGCGTGCAGCAGCCCCTCGCGCTGCGCGGTCGCGTCGACACCCAACGTCACGCCCGCATCCTAGGAACCGTGCATGTCCGCCCTGTTTCGACGACGTGACGTGTCGACACCGGTGGCGTCAGCGCGTCGCCGTGCGAAACCGCAACCGCGTGCCCGGTGACGCCTGCGCGACCGACGCGATCGACGGTTCGTCGACGACCGCGATCACCGGGTAGCCGCCGGTCACCGGGTGGTCGGCGAGCATCACGATCGGTTGCCCGTCCGGAGGCACCTGGACCGCGCCGAGCACGAGCCCCTCCGAGTGCAGCTCTCCGGTGCGGCTCCGGCGCAGGGGACTGGCGAGACGGAGCCTGGCGCCGACGCGGTCCGTCTCCCCCGCCACCACGCACGGCTGGGTGGTGAGCTGCTTCCACGCGTCGGGCGTGAACCAGTCGAGCCGCGGGCCCGGCAGGATCGCGATCTCCTCGGTCCACGGGCGCTGTGGGGCGACGTCGGTGTCGATCGGCGTGCCCGGGTCCTCGCCGATCGCCAGCACGTCGCCGTCGGCGAGCTCGACGCCGATCCTGCCGAGCGTGTCCCAGCTGCGCGAGCCGAGCAGCATCGGGGTGGCCAACCCGCCGCGCACGGCCACGTACGTGCGCAAGCCGCGGCGCGGCATCCCCACCCTGACGAGGGCTCCCGCTGGCAACGACTGTGGCGAACCGACGCCGAGCGGCGGCCCGCCGTCGACCTCCACCGGCGGGGAGGCGCCGCTGATCGCCACCACGGTCGGTGCCAGGACACGGAGGTGGAACCCGCCGGACGTCTCGATCGCGGCCGCGTCGGACGGGTTGCCGACCAGGCGGTTCGCCAGGCCGAGCGCGCCGAGGTCGGCGGCGCCGCTGCGCCCGATGCCGAGGTGCGCCCAACCCGGGCGACCCCGGTCCTGGATCGACGTCGCCAGACCACGGCGGACGATCTCGATCATCCGGGCTCGAAGCGCACGTGCGCGCCCGGCACCAGCACGGCCGGCGGATCGCGCTCGGGGTCGAACAGCACCCGGTCCGTGTGCCCGAGCAGGTGCCAACCACCGGGGCTGCTCGTCGGGTAGACCGCGCTGAGCTCTCCGGCGATGGCCACCGAACCGGCGGGCACCGACGTCCGCGGCGTGTCCCGGCGCGGCCGGACCAACGCGGCGGGGAGCCCGACCAGGTAGGCGAAGCCGGGCGCGAACCCGCAGAACGCAACCGTGTAGTCGGCGCTGCTGTGCAGCCGGATGACCTCTGCTGGCTCGAGCCCGGTGGCACCGGCGATGTCGGCGAGGTCCGCGCCGTCGTAGCGCACGACGATCTCGATCGGCGGGCCGGTGTCGGCGACCTGGACGGCGGCCGGCTGCCAGCCGCGGAGCCGCTCGTCGACCGCCGCGGCGAGGTCCGCCGTGGAGCCGAGTCCGCGAACGAGCACGGTGCGCGCCGCGGGCACGATGTCCTCGACGCCGGGCGGCGGCAGCGCGCGCAGTCGCGCCCCGACCGCGATCGACTCCACGAGGCTGTTGCACTCGACCAGCACGGCGTGCCGCCCGTCGGCGACGATCTTCACGGCGCCACGAACGCTCGCACGGTGATCCCACGTGCGGCGAGCGCGGCACGAACGGCGGCGACCAACGTCACCGCGCCCGGCGTGTCGCTGTGCACGCAGATCGACTGCGCACCGGCATCCACGAGCCGCAGCGCGTGCTCGGCCGCCGCATCCGGCTCCGTGAGGAGTGCCCCGGCTCGGCCACGTGGGAGCAACGTGCCGTCGGGTGCGTAACTGCGGTCGGCGAACCCCTCGACGACGTAGCGCACCCCGAGCCGGTCGGCGACGGTCCGCACCACCGCGCCCGGGAGCCCGAGCACGGGCAGGTCGCTGCCGAGCTCGACGATCGCGCGCAGCACAGCCGCGGCCTGGCTCTCGTGGTGCACGATGGCGTTGTACAGCGCGCCGTGCGGCTTGACGTAGGCGACGGCTCCGCCCGCGGCGCGGGCGAAGACGTCGAGCGCGCCGATCTGGTAGAGGACCGCGTCCGTCAGTTCGCCGGGCTGCATGTCGATGAACCGCCGTCCGAAGCCGACGAGGTCGGGATAGCTCACCTGCGCGCCGATCGAAACGCCGTTGGCCACCGCCAGCGCACACGTCGCGCGCATGATCGACGGATCGCCGGCGTGGAAGCCGCAGGCCACGTTGGCCGACGAGACCAGGCTCAGCAGCTCGGCGTCGGGGCCACCGGGCCAGGCGCCGAACCCCTCGCCGACGTCGCTGTTGAGATCGATGCTCGCGCCGATGGCGGGCTCCCCTCCGTGGTCGGGTTCACACGCCTCAGGCGGTGAGGAAGCCGGCCACGACGTCGTCGGTGACGCGACGGAAGCAGCGCCGCACGCCGTTGCGCTCCAGCACCGCGACCTCGAGGTCGTCCGCGCTGAGCGTGCGGTCCGGCCCCGCGAGCGCCGCCGCGGCAGCACGCACGGAACCGGCGAGATCGAGCCCGTCGCCGAGCGAGTCGCGCAGCCGACCGGCGATGGCCTCGGCGTCGCCGCCGAGCACGGTGAACCGCTTCTCGTCCATGACGGTGCCGTCGTAGAGGATGTGGTACAGCTGATCGCCGTCGGCGGTGATGCCGACCTCGGCCACGAGGATCTCCACCTCCATCGGCTTCATCTCGTGGGTGAACACCTGACCGAGGATCTGCGCGTACTGGTTGGCCAGGCTGCGCGCGTCCACGTCCTCGCGGCTGTACTGGAAGCCCTTGAGATCCGCGGCACGCACGCCGGCCACGCGCAGCTGGTCGAACTCGTTGTACTTGCCGACGCCGGCAAACGCGATGCGGTCGTAGATCTCGCTGATCTTGCGCAGGGTGTTGCTCTGGTTCTCGGCGACGAGCGCGACGCCATCGACGTAGCGCACGGCCACCGCAGCACGACCGCGGGCGATCCCCTTCCGCGCGTAGTCGGCGCGGTCCTTCATCACCTGTTCAGGTGCGACGTAGAACGGCATGCTCATCCGGGTTCGACCTCGTTCATCGGGGGCGCACCTCGCTGGCGATCGACTCGAACACGCCGGCGAGCTCCTCGTCGGACACCCGCGCCCATCCCTGCGCGCTGATCGTGGCGATCACCGGGTAGATGCCGCGCAACGGATCCGGCATGCCCGTGGCGGAGTCGGCGTCGGCGGCCTCCCACAGCGCACGGCAGGCCAGGGCGATGCCCTCGTCGCGGCTGAGGCCTTCGTGGAACGCGATCTTGACCACCGTGCCGGCGTGCAGCATGCCCGATCCGGTGGCGACGTAGTCGTGCTCCTCGTAGCGGCCGCCGGTGACGTCGTAGGTCCACAACCGACCGTCGCGCCGGCGCAGGTCGTAGCCGGCGAAGATCGGCACGACGACCATGCCCTGCATCGCCGCGGGCAGGTTCCCGCGGACCATCATCGACAGCTGGTTGGCCTTGCCCTCGAGGCTCAGCGACGAGCCCTCGACCTTCTCGTAGTGCTCCAGCTGGAGCTGGAACAGCTTGATCATGTCCATCGCCGGGCCGGCCGCACCGGCGATGGCCACGCCGCTGTACCGATCGGCCTGCACGACCTTTTCCATCGTGCGGTGGCTGATCAGGTTGCCGGACGTCGCTCGGCGGTCGCCCGCCATCACGACCCCGTCGGCGTAGCGAAGGGCGATGCA
>JAODBQ010000127.1 GCA_025464045.1 Ilumatobacteraceae bacterium | reverse complement strand
GGCGGGCGGGCGGCGCCGCTGCGGGGTTCTCGAACCAACCGGTCATCGAGTGACCGAGCGCGGCCCGGCCGGAACATGGCCACTCCGTCCTCCGCGCTCCGTCCTCCGCCTTCCGTGAAGGACGAGTGCCGCGTACTCTCCGACGATGCCCATCGATCCGTTCGCTCCCGCCACCGAGCTCGCCGCCGCCATCCGCCGGCGGGACATCAGCAGCCGTGAGCTGCTCGACTGCTACCTGGAGCGGATCGAACGGCTCGACGGCCAGGTCAACGCCGTCGTCACCCTCGACGTCGATCGCGCCCGCGCCGCCGCCGACGACGCGGACCGGGCCACGATCGCGGGCGAGGTCGACGCGGCGGCGCGCCCGCTGCACGGTCTGCCGATCACCATCAAGGACGCGATCGCCACATCCGGCATCCGCTCCACCGGCGGCGCGGTGGAGCTCACCGACCACACCCCGGACGAGGATGCGCCGGTGGTCGCCAAGCTCAAGCAGGCGGGCGCGATCGTGTTCGGCAAGACCAACCTGCCGCGCTGGTCGGGTGACGTGCAGTCGTACAACGAGATCTTCGGGCAGACGAACAACCCGCACGACCTCAGCCGGGTCCCGGGCGGCAGCAGCGGTGGCGCCGCGGCCGCGGTGGCGAGCGGCTTCACCAGCTTCGAGATCGGTACCGACATCGGAGGATCGGTGCGCATCCCGAGCCACTTCTGCGGAGTGTTCGGGCTCAAGCCGAGCTTCGGCGTCGTGCCCCAGCGCGGCTACCTCGACCGCGTCGGCGGCGGGATCACCGACGCCGACATCAACGTCTTCGGGCCGATCGCACGCAGTGCTGCGGATCTCGAGCTGCTCATGTCGGTGATCGTCGGACCGCCGCCCGAGCTCGAACCGGCGTTCCGCATCGAGCTCCCGAAGTCGACGGTCTCCAGCCTCGCGGGGTTGCGCGTCGGGGTGTGGTTCGACGAGCCGACCGCTCCGATCGACCACGAGTACCGCGCGATCCTGATGCGGACCGTCGCCGACCTCACGGCCAACGGCGCCACGATCATCGACGAGCACCCCGCCGTGGACTTCACCGAGCAAGGCACGTTGTTCATGCGCATGGTCACCGAGGCGATGCTCCGGGCGATGCCCGCGACGGCACAGGCGGGCAGCGTTACGCACCTCGCCTGGCTGGACATGGAGGACGCACGGGTCGCCGCCCGCCGCCGCTGGGCGGACTACTTCGCCTCGGTCGACGTGATGCTCTGCCCGGTCACGCCGACCGCCGCGTTCCCCCACCAGCGCGGCAACCTCGCCGAGATGACCACCGTCGTCAACGGGCAGACGGTGCCGTACCTGGTGCACGTCGGCTGGACCGGGCTCGTCGGCGTGGCCGGCCTGCCATCGGCCGTCGCCCCGATCGGTCGCACCGCGGGCGGCCTCCCCGTCGGCGTGCAGGTCGTCTCGCCGTACCTCCACGACCTGCGCTCCGTCGCCGTCGCCGGGATGATCGGGACCTACCTGCCGCCGCAGCTCGCCGTCTGACCGCAACCGCGAACCGGACTGCACACACGGTTTGGCCGCCAGCCCGCCCGGCCGGACCCAGCCCGGCGGGGCTGGCGCTCAACCCAACGCGGCGAGGGCGCGGACCATCCGCTGCGGGCTCACCGGGCGTGTCGTGCCGAGCGACTGGGCGAAGATGCCGATCCGCAGCTCCTCCAGCATCCATCCTGCGTCGACGACGTCCCTGGGCAGCGGCCCACGCGGCAGCCGCGCGAGCACAGCCCGGTAGCGCGCCTCCAGGGCGAGCACATCCGCCATCCGCAGCTGATCGCGCCGCGGATCCTCGGGGAGCTTGGCAATCCGGCGTTCGATGCCACGGACGTAGCGCAGCACGTCGCCGAGCCGGCCGACACCGGACGCGGTGACGAAGCCCGGGCGCACGAGCCGATCGAGCTGGGCGCGCATGTCGTCCACCGACGGGCGGACCGCCGCCGTGACGAGCCGATCGAGCTGGGCGCGCGCATCGGTCGCGGCGCGGACGATCTCGGCAGCGGCGCGCAGCGCCGCACCCGCCTCGGTCGCCAGCCGCGGCTTGGCGAACGCCACCAGCTGGCGGAACTCCTCCTCGTTCCAGACCTCCGCACCATGCTCCGCGACGAGGCCATCGGCCACGGCGAGCACGCACTCGGCGGCCAGCCGGCCAGAGGCGAAACCACCCCCGGCGAGCCCGAGGCGCAGCCCGTTGGACAGCTGGCGTTCCAGGGGGGCCGTCGCGACGGGCGACGCGAGCAGCAGCAGCCGGCGCAGACCCGTGCGCATGGCCCGTGCCTGCACGTCCGGGTTGGTGAAGACGCGGATCGAGACGCTGTCGTCGTCGTCGAGCAACGCCGGGTAGCCGAGCACGGTCAGGCCGTCGCGCACGGTCTCCACCGTGCTGGCGAGCGTGCCGAAGTCCCAGCGGGTGATGCCGGCGCGCTCGATGCTCGGTGCGGCCGCCGCGACCGCGGCACGCAGCGGACGGGCGAGCAGGGCGCGCAGGGCGGCGAGGTCGGTGCCGGTGGCGATCGCATGACCATGCTCGTCGTCCACCGCAAACGTGATCTGGAGGTGGACCGGCAGCCGCGTTGGATCGAGATCAGCGGCGAAGATCGTGACGCCGCCGATGTCGGAGAGCACGCGCGCGAGCTCCTCGCGCAGCGTTCCCGCGGCGGGATCAACGCGACGCTGCGCCTCGTCGGCCGCCTCCGCCAACGGGCTGACCGCGCGGCGCAGCTGCTTGGGCAACGTGCGCACGAGCGCGGCGACGAGGTCGGCGCGAAAGCCCGCCACCTGCCAGTCGAAGCCCTCGTCGCGGACCCGGTTGAGCACCGCGAGCGGCACGTGCACGGTCACCCCGTCGCCCACCGCCCCGGGCTCGAAGCGATACGTCACCTCGAGCTCGAGGTCGTCCTGGTGCCACACGGTCGGGAAGTCCTGCGGATCGAGCGAGCCACCCGTGCCCTCCAGCAGCGCCTCGGCCGTGAGCCGGAGCAGGTCCGGGTGGTGCTTCGACTCGTCCTTCCACCAACGGTCGAAGTGCCGGGCCGAGACCACCTCGGCGCCGACCCGCCGGTCGTAGAACGCGAACACGGTGGCGTCGTCGATCAACTGGGCGCGGCGGGTCCGTTCCGCGAGCTCGGCGAGCCCGGTGAGCACGTCGTGGTTCTCGGCGACGAAGCGGTGATGCGTGGTCCACTCCCCCTGCACGAGCGCGTGGCGGATGAACATCTCCCTCGCGATGGCCGGGCTGACGCGGTCGTAGAGGACGCTTCGTCCCGTGACGATCGGCAGACCGAACAGGCTCACCCGTTCCACCGTGACCGCGGCGCCGCGTTGGTCGTCCCAGACAGGATCGCCGTACGAACGCACGACGAGGTGTCCGCCGACCCGTTCCGCCCACTCCGGCTGGATCGGCGCAACCGTGCGCGCCCACAACCGGTTCGTCTCCACGAGACCGGCCGCCATCACCCAGCGCGGCGCCTTCTTGGCGACGGCGGACTCGCGCCCGACGACGAACTTCGCTCCACGAGCCCCGCGGTAGTCGCGCGACGTGCCGTCGCGCATCCCGATGTGGGACAGCAGACCGGCCAGCAGCGCCTGGTGGACGTGGTCCGGGTGACCGTCCGTCGTCCCCGGGCGGATGCCTACCGCGCCGGCTGCCTGGCGCAGCTGGGAGAACAGGTCCTGCCACTCGCGCACGCGCAGGTAGTTGAGGAACTCGCTGCGGCACAGCCGGCGGAACTGGTTCGACGACAGCGTCCGCTGCTGCTCGCGCAGGTGGTCCCACAGGCGCAGCAGGGCGAGGAAGTCCGAGCCCTCGGTCTCGAACCGGCGGTGCGCCTCGTCGGCAGCCTGGCGGCCCTCGGTCGGACGCTCGCGCGGATCCTGGATCGACAGCGCAGCAGCGATCACCATCACCTCACGGACGCACCCGTGACGCTCCGCCTCGATCACCATCCGGCCGAGACGCGGATCGACGGGCAGCCGGGCGAGGCGCGTGCCGAGCGCGGTCAGCCGACGGTGCTCGGCCGGTAGCCCAGGTTCGAGCGCCCCGAGCTCCTCGAGCAGCAGCACTCCGTCGCGGATCGAGCGGGGGTCCGGCGGGTCGAGGAACGGGAACGCGGCGACGTCGCCGAGGCCGAGCGCCGTCATCTGCAGGATCACCGAGGCGAGGTTCGTGCGCAGGATCTCCGGCTCCGTGAACGCCGGCCTCGAGCGCAGGTCGTCCTCGGCGTAGAGGCGGATGCAGATGCCGGGCGCGACGCGCCCGCAGCGGCCCGCGCGCTGGTTGGCCGACGCCTGCGAGATCGGCTCGATCGGCAGCCGCTGCACCTTCAGCCGGGTGCTGTAGCGGGAGATGCGCGCGCTGCCGGCGTCGACCACGTAGCGCACGCCGGGCACCGTCAGCGACGTCTCGGCAACGTTCGTCGACAGCACGATCCGCCGGCCGGTGTGCGCTTGGAAGATCCGGTGCTGCTCGGCCGCGGACAGCCGCGCGTAGAGCGGGAGCACGTCCGTGTTGCGCAGTTCGAGGCGGCGCAGCGCATCGGCGGCATCGTGGATCTCGCGCTCGCCGCTGAGGAACACCAGCACGTCGCCCGAACCGGACGCGCCGAGCTCGACGACGGCATCGGCGATCGCCTGGATCTGATCGCGCTGATCGCGCTGATCAGCCCGCCGGTCGGTGCTGACGCGGGGGACGCGGGACGTGGGGGCCGGCTCGTCGTCGCCGTCCCGAGCGTCGTCGCGATCGTCGCGGTCATCGCGGTCATCGCGGTCGAGGCCCGTACCGAACGGCCGGTAGCGGACCTCCACCGGGAACGTGCGCCCGCTGACCTCGATCACCGGTGCGCCGGCGAAGTGCTCGGCGAACCGCGCGGTGTCGATCGTGGCCGAGGTGATCACGAGGTGCAGGTCGGGACGCCGGGGCAGCAGCTGGCGCAGGTAGCCGAGCAGGAAGTCGATGTTCAGGCTGCGCTCGTGCGCCTCGTCGACGATGATCGTGTCGTAGCGACGCAACATCCGGTCGCGCTGGATCTCGGCGAGCAGGATCCCGTCGGTCATCACCTTGATGCGCGTGTCGGGTCCGACCTTGTCGGTGAACCGCACCGTGTAGCCGACGGTGGTGCCGAGCTCGGTCCCGAGCTCTTCGGCGACGCGCTCGGCGATCGTCCGCGCGGCGAGCCGGCGCGGCTGGGTGTGGCCGATCAGGCCGTGCTCGCCACTTCCCGCTTCGAGGCACAGCTAGGGCAACTGGGTGCTCATGCCCGACCCGGTCTCACCGGCGACGATCAGCACCTGGTGGTCGCGCAGCCCCGCCACGATCTCGGCGCGCCGCGCGGTGATCGGCAGCTGCGCGGGGTACGTCAGCTCCAGCGGCAACACCGTTGCGACGGTATCGGTGACGACCGCGGAAGCAATCTGCGTTCCACCTGACCGGGGGCGCGATCGCGCGCTGGAGGGCATCGCGGGGTGGCGGGCCGGCTCAGGCCTCCGGCGCCTCCGGCGCCGCGTCCGGCTCGATCGCCCGTTGGACGAGGACCAGGTCGAGCCGCCTGCCGAACTTCTCGCCGATGCCCGGCATCCGCGCGACCTCGACGAACCCGAGCCGTTCGTGGAACCGGATCGAGCGTGCGTTCTCGCCGTCGATGCCGCCCACCATCGCCCGCTTGCCGGCCGCTCGTGCCCGCCCGATCAACGCCTCCATCAGCTCGCGACCGACGTTGCGGCCCCATTGATCGGCGCGCACGTGCACGGAGTGCTCGACCACGGGCCAGTAGCCCGGCCAGCGTGCGGTGTCGCGGAAGTCACCGTAGGCCGCCCACCCGACGACTTCGCCGTCCGCGACGGCCACCAGCACCGGATGAGCGGCAGCACGGTGTGCCGCGAGCCACGCGGTCCGCTCCTGCTCGGTGTGGACCTGCTCCGTCCACTCGTACGTCGTCGTGTGGAGGAGGGCGTTGATGATCGTCGTGATCGCCGGCACGTCGGCGTCGTCCGCATCTCTGATCAGCACGATGCGAGTTCACCACGCCGCGGCCGTCGTACGCCGAGCGTGCGCCGAGTCATGCGGCGGTGATCACTCCCGGGGCAGGCCGAGGATGCGCTCACTGAGGATGTTGTGCTGGATCTCGTCGGTGCCACCTGCGATGCGCAGGCCGGGCGCGCCGCAGCGGTACTTGGCCCAGCTGTACGTGCCCCATTCGCCACCATCGGCGGCGAACGCCGGCCCGAGCAGCTCGCCGGCGAGATCGCCGATCCGGCAGTTCTGGCGCGAGCCGAGGAGCTTGAGGATCGAACCCTCCGCACCTCGCTCGGCGCCCGACCGCTCCCGCTCCGCCTCGGCACGTGCGGAGACCTTGCGGGTGAGGAAGTCGTTGAGGTGCACCTCCGCGAGCTTCTGGCGCACGATCGGGTCGGACGTCCTGCCGAGGTGGCGGGCCAGCTCGGTGATCATCTGGACGGGGTTGACGCCCTGCGATGCCTTGCCCGCACCGACCGACGCCCGCTCCGACATCAACGTCGTCAGCACCGCCCGCCAACCGCTGCCGGGTGCGCCGACCCGGTTCGCGTCGGGGATGCGCACGTCGGTCAGGAAGACCTCGTTGAACTCGGCGTCGCCGGTCATCTGCCGCAGCGGCCGGACCTCGACCCCGGGTGTGTCGAGGGGGAGCAGGAACATCGTCAGGCCCTGGTGCTTGGGCACGTCCGGGTCGGTGCGCGCCATCAGCTGGCCGATCTGCGCCTTGTGGGCGTACGAGTTCCACACCTTCTGCCCGTTGACGACCCACTCGTCGCCGTCAAGTACCGCCCGGCAGGCCAGACCGGCGAAGTCGGATCCGGCGCCGGGCTCGGAGAACAGCTGGCACCACCGCTCCTCACCGGTGAACATCGGCGGCAGCCAGCGCTGCTTCTGCTCGTCGGTGCCGTGGGCGACGATCGT